>JADHQW010000059.1 GCA_016777705.1 Alphaproteobacteria bacterium
ATAGACGAAATTATAGATATGATTAAAAAACTTATATCTAGTGGTTTTGCTTACATTTCTTCTGGTCATGTTCTTTTTTCAGTTGTTAAATACAAAAAATATGGAGTTCTGTCAGGAAGATCATTAGATGATATGATATCCGGATCTAGAGTAGAGGTGGCTGGCTATAAACAAAACCCTGGAGACTTTGTGTTGTGGAAGCCATCTGTAGAAAGCTTGCCTGGATGGGACAGTCCATGGGGGAGAGGACGTCCCGGATGGCATATTGAATGCTCTGCTATGAGTAAAAAATATTTAGGAAATCAATTCGATATACATGCTGGAGGTATAGATTTAATATTTCCACATCATGAAAATGAAATAGCTCAATCATGTTGTGCTAATAATTCTGATGTAATGGCTAATTTTTGGCTACATAATGGGTATGTTACATCAGATGGCGAAAAAATGTCTAAATCTCTTGGTAATTTTACTACAATAAATAAATTACTTTTAGATTTTGATGGGGAATCGATAAGATATGCTCTTTTACAGGGACATTATAGAGCCCCTTTAAGCTTTAGTGGTAAAACTCTGACAGAAGCTAAAAAATCTTTATCGAGATTATATAGATCAGTTGATGGCTTTGAAATTAATGGAGATCCTGATCAAGAAATAATGGAATATCTTTATCAAGATTTAAATACACCAAAAGCCCTTGCTAGAGCTCATTATCTTGCAGAACAAGCTAATAAAGGTAGTAAAGAATGTGGACAACAATTAAAAAACTCATCAAAAGTTTTAGGTATATTATCACTCTCAACAAATATATGGTTTAAGTATGGAAAAGATATTGAAGACAATAACCAAAACTTAGATGTTAATATTTCAGATGAAGAAATAAAAAAATTAATTCTTAAAAGAAAAAAAGCAAAAGATAACAGAGACTTTCATGAAGCAGATCTAATAAGAGAAAAATTATTAGAATTAAACATAACACTTGAAGATAAGCCAGGCATTACCACTTGGAGGAAGAGTTAGCTGGTATGAGCTCTTATGACTGATATTTCTCCATATATAGTTTTATCAAAACCTCAGTTAGGAGAAAACATAGGCTCTACCGCCAGAGCTATGAAAAATTTTGGTATTGAAAAATTAAGATTGATTTCTCCAAGAGATGGATGGCCCAATGAAACTGCGTATGCTATCTCAGCTGGAGCAGATAACGTATTAAATAATATTGAAGTGTTTGATACTCTTGAAAAGGCAACTCAAGATATATCCTTATTAGTAGCTACTACAGCAAGGAAACGTGTTTTAGGTACCAAATCTTTAGACATTTTTGATGCAGTAGAAAAATCTTTTGAATATTCTATGAAGGGAGGACAAGTTGGTTTTTTATTCGGTCCAGAACAATCTGGTTTGTCTAATGATGATGTGGTACAAGCTGACTTTACTGTCTCTATTCCTTTAAATAAGGAGTTTTCGTCTTTAAACTTATCACAAGCAGTTTTGTTGATTTGTTGGGAGTGGAATAAAATTAAGTTGTTAAAAGCAGGTGTGAAAAAAAATAAAACTGTTTTAAATAAAAAATTAAAAAAGAGTACGGAACTGTCAAATGTTGGTGATAGAGAATATTTTTATAAGCAGTTAGACGAAATGCTGACACAATCAGGTTTCTTTTATTCTGCTGAAATGGCACCTGTTGTAAAAAGAAATATAAGAAGTTTATTCAATCGTGCATCCTTAACTCATCAAGATTTAAGAACACTTCATGGTATTATTAGATCTTTGTCTGGTAAATCAAATCGTACTTGACTTTTTTAATTTAACTAGTATTTTTCAGTTTCATTTCCGATAAAGTGGATTGTAGCATGGTGTTATTTATCCCGAAGTCTTTTTTTAGCTTCTAATTGGAATAATCCACTACTTAAATGATAAGTAGTTTAGTATAGGGGTAATATTTTGCCTAAATCAGATCACAAAAGAACTAGTTCCAAACATAAAATAGATAGAAGACTTGGTGTTAATCTTTGGGGTAGACCAAAGTCACCATTAAATGATAGAGAGTACGCCCCAGGTCAGCACGGTCAAAGAAGAAAAAAGCCTACTGATTATGGCGTTCAGTTAATGGCTAAACAAAAATTAAAAGGTTATTATGGGAATATTGGAGAAAAACAGTTCAAAAAATATTATACCGCAGCTGTTCGTCAAAAAGGTGATACCGGTGCAAATTTAATCGGTATTCTGGAGTGTAGATTAGACGCTATATTATATAGAATGAAATTAGCACCAACAGTTTTTGCATGTAGACAGTTAATCAATCATGGTCATGTTTTAGTTAATGGTAACAGATGTAATATTCCTTCAAGGATGATAAATGTTGGAGAAGTTATTTCCTTAAAGGAAAAAGCAAAAGGTATACCCGCAGTTATCGAAGCTACTACATTACCTGAAAGAGATGTTCCTGAGTATGTTGAAGTAGATCATTCAAAGTTTTCAGGATCCTTAGTAAGAATACCTATGCCTGATGATGTGCCTTATCCAGTACAAATGGAAACAAATTTAGTTATTGAATTTTATTCACGTTAATAGGACTATATTATATTAAACGCTTTAATTTCAGCGTTTAATATAATTATATAATTTAAGAAGTTATACCTGCTTGCGTAAAGTAATCTTTAAGTTCACCATTTTCGTGCATTTCTCTTATTATATCACAACCACCTACAAATTCATTTTTAACATAAAGTTGTGGTATAGTAGGCCAATCAGAATATTCTTTAATTCCTTCTCTAATTTCAGAGTCTTCAAGAACGTTAACGCTGTTAAATTTTACGCCCATATGACTTAATACGCCTACAACTGCGGCTGAAAAGCCACATTGAGGCATTACCGGAGTACCTTTCATAAACAACAATATTTCATTTTCTTTAATTATGTTCTCAATTTTTTCTTTAGTGTTTTGTTCCATTCTAGATCTCCTTTAATCTTTAGGTGCTGAAGTGTTAAGAGCTAATGCATGCAATTCTTTTCCAACTTTACCTTCCATTGCATTATAAATCATTTGATGTTGTTGAACACGGGTTTTACCTTTAAACTCCTCAGTAATTATTTGTGCGGCATAGTGATCGCCATCACCTCTTAAATCATCGATTGTAATTTTTGCATTTGGAAATGTTTTAAGGATAAGCTCTTCAATTTCATTTGCAGACATAGCCATTTGTAAACCTAACTTTTATATGTATCCATTAGTGAAGGTATGGTTGATTTATTTATATTATATATTTCCTTTATTGATATAGTATCTAATTCATTTAAATTCAAGTTAGAGCTAGTGTTTGTTGTTCCAAGAATATAATAATCTATTAAATTCTCTTTTAGCAATGAAACAACTTTTTCTGATTCATTAGTACTAATTATAATCCTATTTTGATCTTCTCCAAAACACCAAGAGTGCAGTAAATGATCTTTAGAATTTGAGCTTAGCAAGGTTTTTGGTAGATTAACATTTAAACCTAGTCTATTTTCAAAAAGCATTTCACATGTTGCGGTTAACAAACCTCCATCAGAAATATCATGTGCTCCAGTTAACAGTTTGTTATTATTTAGTGTCATTATTGTTTCAATTATTTGTTTTTCAGTTCTTAAATCAATTGGAGGAGGTGCACCATCGAAATCATCTATAATTATTTCTTGATATAGACTACATCCAAGCCATCCTTCAGTGAAATTCTGTTTTTGTCCTAAAATAATTAAAGTATTATTGTTTCCTGCACTTATTCCAAGGCAACTCTCTACTTCATCAATAATACCAACCATACCTATAACAGGAGTAGGTAAAATTCCTTGTCCATTAGTTTCGTTATAAAGAGAAACGTTTCCAGAAACAATTGGTGTGTTAAAAGTTGAGGCGGCTTGAGATATACCTTTTATAGATCCTACAATTTCACCCATAACATTTATCTTTTCAGGGTTACCAAAATTTAGATTATTTGTAATGGCTAACGGTTTTGCCCCTGAAGCGGCTATATTTCGTGCAGCTTCACAGACTGCCTGCATGCCACCTATAATAGGATCAGATTTAACATATCTTGGAGTGCAATCGGTTGTCATTGCAATTCCTTTACCTAGTGATTTTTTAGTTTCTGTTCCATGAATTTTAACTATTGCGGCGTCACTTTTGCCATTACATAATATTGTATCACCCATAACTGAACTGTCATATTGTTCCCAAATCCATTTTTTACTTGCTATATTTGGGCTTTTAAACATTTTAATTAAAATATCATTTAAAGTTTGATTAGATTGAAAATCATCTGATTTAATTATCTTTTTATTTTGAAGGATTTCGTAAGGTCTATCGTATTCTGGAGCATCTTCAACAAGAGGATTAATAGGAATATTACATGCTTCAAAACCGTTCTTATCAAGAACTAATCTTCCTGTGTTTGTTACTTCACCAATATTAGCAAAGTCTAAATCCCATTTATTAAATATTAATTTGGCAGCTTCTTCAGATCCTGGCTTTAAAATCATTAACATTCTTTCTTGGCTTTCAGATAGCATGATTTCGTAACTTGTCATTCCTTCTTCTCTTATTGGAACTAAGTCTAAATTTAAATGCATGCCTAATCCACCCTTTGAAGCCATTTCAACACTCGAACTAGTTAAACCTGCAGCACCCATGTCTTGGATAGATAGAACAACGTCTGTTTGCATTAATTCCAAGCATGCCTCTAATAGTAATTTACCTGTAAAGGGATCTCCAACTTGTACAGTGGGTCTTTTTTCTGAACTACTTTCTGTAAATTCTGCTGAAGACATTGTGGCTCCGTGAATACCATCTCTTCCGGTTTTTGCGCCAACATATATTACAGGGTTACCCGCGCCAGTAGCAGCTGAATAAAATATTTTATCTTTTTGAGCTAAGCCTACAGCCATTGCATTGACCAAAATATTACCGTCATAAGATTTATTAAAATTAGTTTCACCACCTACTGTTGGTATCCCTATGCAATTACCATATCCACCAATCCCTTTTACTACACCTGAAACAAGGTGCTTAGTTAGTGGGTGATTAATAGACCCAAATCTTAAAGCATTTAAAAGGGCTATTGGTCTAGCTCCCATGGTAAACACATCTCTTAAAATTCCTCCAACACCAGTTGCTGAACCTTGATAAGGTTCTATAAAAGATGGATGATTATGTGATTCTATTTTAAAAACAGCTGCTTGATCATTGCCAATATCAATCACTCCAGCATTTTCACCAGGTCCTTGAATAACATGTTTAGCTTTAGTTGGTAGAGTTTTTAACCATTTTTTTGAACTCTTGTATGAGCAATGTTCCGAGAACATTGCAGAAAAAATTCCTAATTCAGTTTGGTTAGGAATTTTATTAATTTTATTACATATTAACTCAAACTCATCTTTGCTAAGTCCCATTCCTAAAGCTTGATCTAAGTTGCTTTCTTGGTGAGCAATATATTCATTTTCATTAATATCTCTAAGTTCAAGGTTTCTTTTTTGCATTATTTAACCAACTATCTGTTCAATACTTTTAGTTAAAAATTTTAGACCGTCTGTTCCACCATGCAAAGAACTTATAGATCTTTCTGGGTGAGGCATCATGCCTAAAACTCTCCCATTTTCAGATAAGATTCCAGCAATATCATTTAATGAACCATTGGGATTATAATCAGTTTCTATTTCTGAACTCTTTTTATACTTAAACGCTATTCGACCATTATTTTCTAGTTCTTTTAGAAGTTCATTATTAGCAATGTAATTTCCTTCATTATGAGCAACAGGGATATTTAAACAATCACCTGTATTAAATGAAGATAAAAAAGGACTTTGAATAGAATCTTGAACTTCTAAAGTTGTTTCTCTGCAAGTAAATAACAATTTTTTATTTCTAACTAAAGAACCAGGAAGTATGTTTGCTTCTATTAGAATTTGAAAACCATTACAAACACCCAATAAAGCTCCGCCTCTACTAACGTGATTTTTTATATTCTTTATTATAGGAGATCTCGCAGCTAGCGCTCCGCATCTAAGGTAATCTCCAAAACTAAATCCCCCGGGGATTACAATTAAATCTAGATTAGGCGCTTCTGTATCTTTATGCCATAATTTTAGAGGTGATTTACCAGTTATTTTTTTTATAGCGACAGCCATGTCCCTATCACAATTAGAACCTGGAAATATTGCAACGGCAGTACGCATGTACTTTATTTATCCTTAATAATATTTATTTGGTAATTTTCAATAACTATATTAACTAGCAATTCTTGACACATTTTATCAGCCTGTTTTAAAACCTCATTCTCATCTGTTTCATCAATATTCAATATAATCTGTTTACCAGTTCTTATATTATCAAAATTGTTGTAACCAAGATTTCTGAGAGTATTATCGATTGCTTGACCTTCAGGATCTAAAACTCCCTCTTTAAGAGATATATTTACTTCTACTTTCATTTTAATACTCTATTTTACTATTTCAGTTTTAGTGCTTGCATAATTTTTCTTTTCAGGAAGTATTCCCAAACGATTAGCAACTTCTTGATATGCTTCTTTTAATCCGCCAATATCTTGTCGAAATAAATCTTTATCCATTTTGTCATTAGTATTTGTATCCCACAATCTACAATTGTCAGGACTTATTTCGTCAGCTAATAATAATATTGAACTACCATCTTCTGAATAGAAACGACCAAACTCAATTTTAAAATCAACAAGCTTCAACCCGATACCAATAAACAATCCTCTTAGAAAATCATTTATTCGAAGTCCATATTCATGCATTTCATCCAATTCATCTCGGGATCCCCATTCAAAATTAATTATATGGTCTTCATTTATAAATGGATCACCTAATTCATCTTTTTTTAAATAATGTTCAACTAAGGGTCTTAAAAAGGTAGTCCCTTCTTTTAAACCTAGTCTTTTTACAATAGATCCTGCTGCTATGTTTCTAACAACAAATTCTACAGGTATAATTTCAACTTTTCTTACTAATTGTTCTCTCATATTTATTTTTTTTATATAATGAGTAGGAATGCCTAATTCATTAATTTTTCTCATAAGAAAATCGGATATGGCATTGTTTAAAACACCTTTACCATTAATGATCGAGTGTTTTTCAGCATTGTTTGCAGTAGCATCATCCTTAAAATATTGAACTACTGTATCTGGAGTAGGGCCTTCAAATATTATTTTAGCTTTTCCATCATATAGAATTTTTTTATTCGCCATTGTATTATTCCTATTTCGAAAAAACTCTTTGAAAAATTGTATCTACGTGAACTAAATGTTGTTCTAAATTAAATAATTTTTCTATTTCAGCTTCATCAAGAAATTTTCTTACATTTTGATCATCTATAAGTAACTTTTTATAAACGTTCTTTCTTTCATGCTCAGGTGTTTCCCAAACTTTCATAGCATTACTTTGTACCATTTCATAAGCACTTTCTCTACTAGCACCTTTTTGAGTTAAAGCTAATAATACTTGTTGTGAATGTACAAGACCACCAAGTTTTTCAAGGTTTAATTGCATTGTATTTGGATAAATTAATAAATTTTCAATTACATCTGTTAATCTATGTAACGCAAAGTCTAGAGTTATTGTTGCGTCTGGCGCAATCATTCGTTCTACAGATGAATGTGAAATATCTCTTTCATGCCATAACGTTACATTTTCCAAAGCAGGGATTACTGAAGACCTTACAAGTCTAGCTAATCCAGTTAAATTTTCAGTTAAAACAGGATTTCTCTTGTGAGGCATTGCGCTGGAACCTTTTTGACCTTGAGAAAAAAACTCCTCAACCTCTCTAACTTCTGTTCTTTGCAGGTGTCTGATTTCTGTTGCTAAACGTTCTACACTTGAAGCTATAACACCTAATATAGAAAAAAACATAGCATGCCTATCTCTAGGTATTATCTGTGTTGAAATTTCTTCTGGTATTAAATCTAATTTTTGGGAAACATAATTTTCAACATATGGGTCAATATGTGCGAATGTTCCTACAGCTCCAGATATGGCACAGGTACTTATTTCTTTTCTTGCATCTAATAACCGTTTTTTATTACGTTTAAACTCTGCATAATAACCAGCAAGTTTCAGTCCAAAGGTTATTGGCTCAGCATGAATTGCATGCGACCTACCTATAGTAACAGTGTTTTTATGTTCTATTGACCGTTTTTCTATTGCTTTAAGTAAAAGATCTAAATCATTTAATAAAATGTCAGATGCTTTCTGTAGTTGTATAGAAAGGGTAGTATCTAATACGTCGGACGATGTCATTCCTTGATGAATAAATCTAGCATCTTCGCCAATATATTCTGTTAAGTTAGTTAAAAATGCTATGACGTCATGCTTGGTAGTTTTTTCTATTTCATCAATTCTATCAATGTCAAACTGACCTTTTTTCCAAATGATCTTAGCAGAATCTTTAGGTATAACACCCAATTCTGCTTGAGCATCACATGCATGGGCTTCAATTTGAAACCAAATATTAAATTTTTCTTGTTGAGACCAAATGTCAACCATTTGTTTTCTTGAATATCTCTCAATCATACTTCACCTTAATTTTAATTTTTTAAACTGTGCTTGCAACAATTTATAAATTTGTTTTATTGTTTATGGTATATATTATTTAAATAATGATATTTAAATATATAACTTTTTTTTAGTTTTTATACGAGAAATTTAATGATTATTGGATCAATTATTAAAAATGCGATCAAAATACTAGCAACTAATCCAACTGCCAGAAAAAAAGCAGGTGAGGTTGCTTTCAAAGCTTACAAAAAAGCTAAGCCAATTATTAAAAAAACATCTAAATCACTTAAAGAAACGTTAGATAAAAAGTTAACGAAATAAATTTACATGGAGTTATTTATAAGTAATCAGGTTGCGTGTAACCTTTAGATGAATGCGTAAAGACCTCATATCCACTACTTGTAACTCCTATACTATGCTCAAACTGAGCGGATAGACTTTTGTCACGGGTTTCTGCTGTCCATCCATCAGAGAGGATTTTGACATCATATTTTCCTGAATTAATCATCGGTTCAATAGTAAAGATCATACCTTCTTCCAATACGTCTCCAGTGTTTGGTTTGCCATAGTGAAGAATAGTAGGAGGTGAATGAAATACTTTTCCTAATCCATGACCTGTGAAATCTCTTACTACTGATAATCCATGACTCTCAGCATGAGATTGAATTGCATGACCAATGTCACCAGTTGTGCTTCCTGGTCGTACAGTTTTTATGCCTAACCAAAGACATTCATATGTAATTCTAGTTAAGAATTTAGCTTTATTACTTGGTTCACCAACAAAAAACATTCTACTTGTATCGCCATACCATCCATCAAGGATGACTGTTATGTCTATGTTTAAAATATCGCCGTTATTTAAAATTTTATCTCCTGGTATTCCATGACAAACAACATGATTGACTGAAATACAGGTGGCTTTAGGAAAGCCTTTATAATTAAGTGGTGCAGGAATAGCATTGTTTTTTAAAATAAAATCGTGACAGAGATCATTTAAATAGCCTGTAGTAACATTAGGTTTTACATAATCAGTAATATAATCTAATACCTCTGCTGCAAGCTTGCCTGCATCATGCATTTTTAAAAATGAATCTTTACTGTGTAGTTCAATATGGTTATTCATTAAGTCCAACTAATATATTCGTAATTATTTATTATAATTATTTACTTATACGTACAATAATAATTTTTTTTAAGGATTACTACATATGATTTCAACTGCAGGCATAATAATAATTGGTGATGAAATATTATCAGGAAGAACCAAAGACACTAACATTAATTGGATAGCTTCGGAATTAAATAATGTAGGCATTAGATTAATTGAGGCAAGAATAATTGCAGATGACATGGACACTATTATTAAAACAATTCAAACTTTTTCTAAAAATTTTACTTATGTATTTTCTTGTGGAGGAATTGGTCCTACCCATGACGATATAACTACTGAAGCAGTTGCCAAGGCTTTCAATCAAAAATTAGAAAAAAATAGTGAAGCTATGAGAAGGTTAAAAGTGCATTATGAAGGTACTAATATCGAGTTCAATGAGGCAAGACAGAAGATGGCAATAATTCCAACAAACTCAACATTAATTGATAACCCAGTTTCGGCAGCACCTGGTTATAAAATTGAAAATTTATTTGTTTTTGCAGGGGTACCAAAAATAATGCAAGGAATGTTTCATACTATTTTAAACGAATTAACTGGAGGTAAAAAACTTTTATCAAAGACTGTATCAAGTAATATTGGTGAAGGTTTAATTGCAAAAAATTTAGAAAAAATAGAAAATGATTTTGTAGGTGTTAAAATTGGTTCTTATCCATATTTTAAACCAGGTAATTTTGGTACATCAATAGTTTTAAGATCTGAAAATACAACGCAACTTAACAAAGCATCTGAAGCAGTATTGTCTGCTGTGATTAAACTTGGTGGTAAAGGAAAAATTTTTGAAGAAGGTCAAGTTGACGAAAGAAATCTCTGAATATTTATTTAGAAGAGGGGATAGAACTTTTAGTAATTTTTTTTAGATTTAATTTTTTCTTTTTTAGCAAATTTATTAAAATTACTCCTGATATAAAGCCAGCTATATGTGCTGCATATGCTACTCCACCTGATCCTAGCTCATTTCCGCTGAAGCTAATAAATTGTAATATTATCCATCCTCCCAGAACAATAAACGCTCTTATTTTAAATATTTTGAAAAATATAATAAACCAAAAGAAGACTTTTATTTTAGCATTT
>JADHQW010000060.1 GCA_016777705.1 Alphaproteobacteria bacterium
GAAACATTATTCATAGCTAATAAATTTGCCAAAGTACCACCAGTTGGACCTAATCCAACAATTACAATATCAAAATCTAAATTATTCATGTTAAACACGGTCCATTTTTAACTTCATATTAATGATATTTATTTATTTTTAACGTTTTGGTAAAGCCACGGACAATCTATAATCATAGGAGATTGCTTTCCTTGTTCGGCCGTTTCAAGACGTTTTTTTCTAAATTTTAATCTTTCAACATCTGGAAGATATAATCTTTCATGACCCCAAAAGCTTGGACCATCATTTGTTTCATGGGGAACCCAGGTGCTTGGATCAATAATTCTACCACCCCAACCATTTTCTACAAAAAACCCTGACGGAGTATGAGCATAAAATGAAGTCATGTAATCGTTGGTGTGCCGTCCTAATGTATAGGCAATAGCATTTTCTTTAAATTGAAGAAGATCATAACCTTGGCCAATATCATCCAGATTTTGATATTCAACCATAAAATGGTGAAATCCTTGTTGACCAGTTCCAATCATAGCAAAGCTATGATGTCTTCCATTCACATGAAAAAAACATAATGATATTGGATCAAAACTATAATCACTTATTTTAAAGTCTAAGATATCTCTATAAAAGGGTATTAAATCATCAATATTGGAAACATGTAATACGGCGTGTCCTAAACCACAAATATCAGTTTTAAACCCTGATATTGGTCTTCCTGAAACAAATGGATCTTTATCCAAATGAGGTTTATAAACTAGTTCAATTCTGTTACCAGCCGGATCGTCAAAATATATTAATTCGTTAACAAATCTTTTATCAGTTAAATTTTTATTACCCTCTTTAACTAATATATTAATTTTATCTAATCTATTTGCATAAATTTGAAGATCAGATTTTTTTTCAACTTCCCAGCCAAGAAAAGCTAGTGCATCACCAGGTTCACCAGAAATAGAAAACCTTTGTTTTTGATTATCCATTTTAAAGGATAAAGACTTTGAACTATTATCAATTTTCTGCATACCAAGATGTTTAACTGCAAAATTATACCAATCTTCTAGTTTGTCTGAATTTACCCCTATATAACTTAATGCATTTATAGCCATTTAATTATACCTTAAATCAAATAAGACCAATTATGCATCATTTTAATAATAAAACAATATTTAAATATAAATTTTATCATATAATGAGAATTATATTTGTATTTTATTAAAATAGAGTTTGATTTATATAAATTTGTAGTTAATGATTTATTTACAAAAATAAACTTAATCTGGAGGAATATTAATGAATAAAATACTAGGATTATTAGCCACCACTATAATTAGTGCTGGTTTATCATTTAGTGCTTCAGCTGATAAAGTGACATTGAAGTTTCATACCTTTGTCCCAATGCCAGCAAACTCTAACGCTAAATTTGTAAAACCTTGGGCTGACAAAGTAACTAAGGAAAGTAATGGAGAAATTATAACAGAGATGTATCCGTCCATGCAACTTGGAGGCAAACCACCACAACTGGTTGATCAAGTTCGTGAAGGAGTTGTTGATTTAGCATGGACAGTCGCTGGGTATACTCCTGGTAGATTTCCAAGATTATCTGTATTTGAACTCCCTTTTATGCCTTCGAGCGCAAAAATAACCGCTCAAGCAGTTCAAGAATTTGTTGAGACTGCTGGCGCAGAGGATTTAAAAGATTATAAAATTTTAGCAGTGCATGTCCATGCTCCTGGAATGATACATACTAAAAAAACACTCATAAAATCTGTTGCTGATTTTAAAGGACTTAAACTGAGAGGACCAACACGTTCAGCAACTAATCTTTTGAAAAAATTAGGAGCTACACCTGTTGGTATGCCAGTACCAAAAGTTGCACCTTCTTTATCAAAAGGAGTTATTGACGGAATGGTTGTGCCTTGGGAGATAATGCCTTCTTTTAAACTTCAAGAACTTACTAAATCTCATACTAATATAGCTGGAAATAGAGGATTATATACCACTCCTTTTCTATTTATTATGAATAAAGCAAAATATAATTCACTATCTAATGCTCATAAAAAAATTATTGATAATAATGCAGGTATGTCTCTAGCTAAACAAGCCGGTATTTTATGGGATGGATTTGAAGGTCCTGCAAAAAGTCTAGCTGTTAAAGCTGGCGGAGAATTTCATGTATTGTCTGGAGCACCAGTAGCAGAAATTAAAAAAGCTGGAGATGAAGTCATTCAAGATTGGATTAAAAAAGCAAATAGCAAAGGCCTTGATGGACAAAAACTATATGACACAGCAAAATCATTAATAGCAAAATATGAGAAAACATATTAATAAAAAATATGTTTTTTGATAAGTTTAATAATATAAAAATACGTCCAGATAATCAATTTGGGCGTATTTTAAATAACATATCTAGATTTTTTGCTATTTTTGGCGGTTTAGTTCTTTTAATAGCTGCCTTGATTAGTATATTTTCAATTTTTGGACGTGTTGTTTTTGCATCTCCTATTTTAGGTGATTTTGAATTAGTAGAGATAGCATGTGCTGTTGCTATTGGGTCTTTCTTACCGCTTTGTCATTTAAAAAATGGGAATGTAATAGTCGACTTTATAACGGCTAAATTATCCAAAAATAAAATTAACTTTTTAGATGCCTTAAGTTCTTTAATTTTTGGATTAACAGCACTGTTTTTTAGCTTTCGTATGGTTTTAGGCGCTAGGGATATGTTCGTTTATCAAGAAGAAACTATGCTTCTAGCATTTCCTATTTGGATACCTTTCTTACCTGTTATTGCTTCTTTCTTTCTTTTAACTATTTGTTGCTTTTATACTTTTATAATTAAGGTTTTTAATATTGAGGGTAATTAATTTAAATGGATAAATTCACCCTTGGTATACTAGCGTTTCCAATATTATTTTCTATGTTAGCTTTTAGAATCCCTATAGGCCTATCCATGCTAATTGTTGGCTGTTCGGGCACTATTTTGATTGCTGGATGGCTTCCGATTTTATCTCAAGTAAAAACAAGTGCATGGCATCTTTTTTCAAATTATTCACTTTCTGTGATACCACTTTTTTTATTAATGGGTAACTTTGCTGGGAAAGCCGGCATGAGCGAAGCGTTATTTAAATTTACTGGAGCTTGTTTAGGACACCGTAAAGGTGGTGTGGCTATGGCAGCTATAGGTGCTTGTGCTGGGTTTGGAGCAATTTGTGGATCTTCATTAGCAACTGCAGCTACTATGGGGAAAGTTGCATTACCAGAACTAAGACGCCTTGGATATTCTGGTGCTTTAAGCACAGGAACTTTGGCTGCTGGAGGCACGTTGGGTATATTAATACCTCCATCAGTTATTTTAATAATATACTCAATTTTGACAGAACAAAATATTGCTAAAATGTTTTTGGCAGCTTTCGTTCCTGGTATTTTAGCTGCTTTAGGTTACATATTAGCAATAGCACTTTATGTAAGGTTTGTTAAAGGCTCTGGACCAACAAAAAATAGAGTTGGCTGGAAAGAAAGATTTTTATTATTTAAAAATATTTGGCAAATCATTTTAATTTTTGTTGTGATGATTGGTGGTATTTATTTGGGATGGTTTACGCCAACGGAGGGAGGTGCAATTGGAGCCGGCGGCACAGGTCTAATTGCTGCCTTAAATAAAAGCTTTAAATTTTCTGATTTAATAGAAGTCATCGAAAATACAGCCATCACTTCCGCGATGATATTTCTTGTATTATTAGGCGCAGAGTTTTTTAACTCCTTCATAGCCTTAACCCAACTTCCAAACGAACTAGGCAACATTGCTCTAAATAATAACCTATCACCTTTGTTAATAGTGGCATGCATTCTAATTCTTTATTTGTTTTTAGGTTGCTTGATGGATAGCTTGGCTATGATACTTTTAACTATTCCTGTTTTTTTTCCTTTAATTATGACATTAGATTTTGGGATGACACCGGAAGAAACTGCTATTTGGTTTGGAATATTAACATTGATTGTTGTTGAAGTGGGACTAATAACTCCTCCAGTTGGATTAAATGTTTTTATTATAAACAAACTTGCTGGAGATGTTAGTATTTCAGAGACATTTAAGGGTGTTTTACCTTTTTTAATAAGTGATATTTTTAGAGTTATTCTTCTTTTTTCTTTCCCAGGAATTACATTATTTCTTTTAAGAATTTTCTAAAAATGAATGATGAAAATAGAAAAAATCTATGGCGTTTAATTCAACTAACTGGGGATTATCTAATAAATAAATTACCTAATCATCCAAATCATCCAAATGGTAGAAATCCATACGCTCATGTAGCATTAAAAATTAAAAATCATTATGGATCAAGCTATAAAGATTTACCAGATGACAAACTTGAAGACGTTAAATTATTTTTAGATAATATCAAAAAGGAAGAAGGTTAACTATTAGACTTATTAAAGATATGATTTGACTTTGATTAATAATTCTTCATTTATAAAGCGATACTGATCAGAATTTCTGTTTTTATGCCTACGCGACCCAGGAAGCCGTACCCCTTTAATTGCTGAAAGTTTTTGAAAAAAACCGTCACAATGCTCTTCCCAATTAGATCCTGCAATGATTTCTGGATTCATAGCCATAATAAACTCCCCTCCCTTTGGAGGACCTCCATCATTATTATCATTTTCTTGGGCCTCATAGGAAAAAGCATCTCCAGTCAAACCTGCAGCAAATAATTCAACCATCATGGAGATAGCTGACCCTTTATAACCTCCAAAAGGTAATAAAACACCTTTTAAAATATCCTTTGGATCATTTGAAGGTTGACCATTTTCTCCAAGACCTACTCCATCGGGAAGCATATGTCCGTCTCTTGCAGCTATCATAACCTCACCTTTAGCCATAGTAGCGGTTGCCATATCAAAAACAACTGGGTGATCATTCTTCTTAGGCCATGCCATTGAAATGGGGTTAGTTCCAAAAAAAGGTTCTTTTGCTCCGGCTGGAGCAACAGATGGCTTAAATGCTGTGCAAGCAAAACCAACTAAATTATTTTTTGCAAGGAATTCTGTCTCTGGCCATAATGCTGCAAAGTGGTAACAACCTGTAATACTTAAAACAGATATTCCATTTTTTTTTGCCGATTCTGCAAGCAAGGGTAATGCAACCTCATGAGAGGTTGACGCAAAACCATTATCTGCATCACATTTTAATATTACTGGTGTTTTATTAATAACCTTAGGAGAAGCATGACCGTTAACTTTGCCAGATTTTAAAGACGCCACATAACCAGGCAATCGAAATAAACCATGCGAACTAGAGCCATCTTCTTCAGCTTTAGTAATAGTATTAGCTAGGGCCGATGCGTTTTCTTGATTACAGCCTTGTTTAAGAAAAATATTAGTAACTAACTCTTTAATTTCATTCAAAGAAATCTTATTGTCATTTTTCATGCTTTTTCCTTATATCAATTTTATTGCACATCGCAGATCAATCATAACTGGAGCGTTTTGAGGCAATCTTACTACTGCCAAAACTGATCTAGGATGCTTTCCTTTTTCACCTAATTTTTTAATAAAAACTCCTGAAGCATGGTCTGCTAATCTAGAAATTCCATCAAAATTTTTTTTACAAGAAACATAGACTTTTAAGTCTAATATTGATTCTATCTCACTTTTATTTTTTTCAGCTGCAATTTTTAACCAACTAAATGCATGTTCTGCGCAGAGTTTCATTTGCCTAGAGGCTTCAAATTCAGATATTTCTTCTAAGACTTGCCCTGTATTTTTTACTAAACCATCTTCTTTGGCTAATTGTCCTGCTAAATAAATAATTCCACCATGAACCTTAAATGGTAAATAATTAAAATCTGGTTTGCCCGGCTTCATGTCACTCAAAATAAATTCCAATTAATAATGAAATAATTTAACGAAATATCTATAAAGTTCTATATATTGCTTTTATATTATAAATATTAAATATAGAATATCATAAAATACTTTATTTCGGAGGAACTAATGAAAAAATCACTACCATTAATGTCATTGTTGTCATTAGGGCTAATTTTTGGAGGCCCAATCGATAGCATAAACAAATCAGCCACGGCAGCAAGTCATGGTAAAAATGTAAATTGGAATTTATCAACTTGGGGTAAAAGAAGAGCTTTTACTGAAGGAATTGAAGCAGTTTCAAAGTATGTTGCTGATAAATCAGATGGACATTTTACAATTAAAATCAACTATGGTGGCACCTTATCTAAGCCAAGAGAAAATCTAGATGGAATTTCACTAGGTGCTTTTGAAGCAGCAACTTTTTGTGCGTCATATCACGCAGACAAAAATAAAGCTGTTACTGTTTTAGAATTACCCTTTCTACCTATTACAAATGGTGATGTTCAAAAAGCTGCAGACTTAGCTGTATATAGTCATCCTGCTACAATTAAAGAAATGAAAAAATGGAATGCTAAACTGTTAATGTCTGCTGCTTTGCCGCAGTATGAATTTATGGGGAGAGGTAAAGAGCCAAGAACTATCGCAGATTTCAAAGGTATGAGAGTTAGAGCTCTTGGAGGGATTGGAAAAGCAATGAAAGTGATTGGTGCAGTTCCGACAACAGTTACAGCTCCAGAGACATATAGGGCTATTGAAACTGGTACGGTTGACGCAGCAGCTTTTGCTTTTTATTCACATTTTTCTTATAAGATCAATGAAGTGTCAACATGGAGAACAACTAACCTTTCACCTGGTTCTGTGAATTGTCCTTTAGTTGTTAATATTGATGCCTATAATAGATTATCTGATAAGAATAAGAAAATATTAACAGATTCTGTTGACGCCGGATATGCAGCACTTGATAAAGCTTATTCAGCATCAATTGATAAATATACTCCACAAGCTGACAAACAGGGAATTAAGAAAATAACTTACTCTGAAGCTGATTTGAATGCCTTTAGAAAAGCAGCAGCTCAACCTGTATGGGATCAATGGATTAAAGAAGCTAATGCCGTAGGTCTTCCTGCTCAAGAACTTCTTGATCTTGTTTTAAAAACAGCAAAAGAAGCAAGTAAATAATTTTAAATTAAGAAGGAAGATATTTAAAATCTTCCTTCTTAACACAGGTAAATAAATGATTAGCACCTTTGACAAATTATTAGAAAAATTTGAAGATTTTTTAACTGCCTTTTCTGGTATCGCTATTTTCGTATTAATGATTACTGCTACAATCCAAATTATAAGCAGAAAGTTATTAAATATGCCAATTCCTGGATATATAGATTTTGCAGAACAATCTATTGCTATATTTGCATTTATTGGAATTGCTTACTGTCAAAGATTAGGTGGCCATGTAAGAATGGAAATTTTTCTTTCTGCATTAAATGGACGCCCAAAGTGGATAGCTGAAGCTATACAGACAGCAGCCACAATATTAATTATAAGCATATTGACATACTATTCTTTTAAACACTTTCAAAGAGCATGGACTATAGGTGATAGTACAATTGACATTCAATTACCAACCTGGCCTTCAAAATTAATGATACCTATTGCTTTTGCTACATTAACATTAAGACTTATTGTTCAATTTGCTGGATACATTAGACTAATAATTGACCCAAAACTAAACCCAATTGGTGTCCCTTTAATAGTCGACGTTGAAAATCAAGCTAAACAAGAAGCAGCTCAAATCGAAACAATAAAATAAGTGAGGAACTAAACATTGGATCCCCTTCAAATCGGTATAACTGTAACGTCTGTAATGATGTTCATGATATTTTTTGGAATGCGTGTTGCCTTTGCTAGCGCTTTAGCAGGAACAGCAGGCTTGGTTTGGATTCTATCAACAAAATTAGGTCTTGAAAAAGCTATGTTCGCAGGACTTGGTATGGCCGGAACTATTCCACACTCAAAAGCAGTCACTTATGCTCTGTCTATTTTACCGATGTTTATACTTATTGGTTTTCTTGCTTTCCACGCAGGATTAACTAAATCACTGTTTGAAGCTGCAAAGCGATGGCTTGGAAGATTACCTGGTGGATTAGCTGTGGCTACAGTTTTTGCAACAGCTGGATTTGCAGCTGTTTCAGGAGCAAGCACAGCTACAGCTGCAGTATTTGCAAGAGTTGCTATTCCTGAGATGTTGAAAGAGGGTTACAATAGAAGATTAGCTGCTGGTGTTGTAGCTGCTGGTGGAACTTTAGCAACTTTAATACCACCAAGCGCCATTCTAGTTATATATGCAATTATAGTTGAAGAATCTGTAGGTCAGCTTTTACTTGCAGGCTTTCTTCCAGGAATAGTTTCAGCGTTAATTTATGGTTTAATTATTGTGAGTATTGTCTTCTTCAAACCAGAAATGGGACCTAAAACAAGAATTTATTCTTTTAAAGAAAAAATGGTATCTTTGCCTGCAACTGTGCCTATATTTTCAGTTATCATTATAATTTTTGGTTCAATGTATTTTGGATGGGCTACGCCAACAGAGGCTGGCGCTCTGGGTGCATTTGTAGTTTTTATTATTGCAATTTTAAAAGGTATGAAGACAAGCGCTTTAAAAGCGGCTCTTTACGAAACTGCTAAGCTAACAGTTATGATATTTTCAATTATATGGGGTGTTTTGGTTTATGTAAGGTTTTTAGGCTTCGCTGGATTACCAAATGCATTTAGCAACTGGATTACGTCATTAGATTATGCACCTTTAACCATTTTATTATGTATTTTACTAGTTTACGCAGTATTAGGAATGTTTATGGATGCCATTGGCATGCTACTTTTGACATTACCAGTGGTACAACCAGCTGTAATTGCCTTAGGCTATGATCCTATCTGGTTTGGAATTATAGTTGTTAAAATGGCTGAACTTTGTCTAATAACTCCTCCTATTGGATTAAATTGCTTTGTGGTAAGTGGCGTTCGGCCTGACATTCCTGTTCAAGATGTCTTTAGGGGATGTGCACCATTTTTTGTAGCAGACGTTATCACAGTTGGTGTTTTAATTGCTTTTCCTAGTATTGTATTATTTTTACCGAACGCGATGAGTTTAGCTTAACTCAATTAATTGAATTAACCTTGATCTCATTGCGTTTGAGAAAGATACAGGACAGATAATATAATAAGTCTCATCTTTTTTCCTACAAAATACAAAGCAGTTTATCTTACTTATAGATGTCCTGATCACATTGCCTTCATTAAAATTTTCTAAATTAATAGTAATCAGTTTCTCAAATAGATATATAGAACCTTTTCCACTTATTTTAAATGACAACCAACCACCAGTTTGATCTGTAATAGAAGCTAACCCATCAAAGGTGGAGGTTAAATCATCTAAATTAAAATCAGTTAGTATGATATAACTTTTGGTTCGTGACCATAAAGCAATAGAATTATCATTTAATTTAAATTTTGCAATTTCGGGAACAGTAAAACCAAAAAATTTTTTGAATATACGATTAAATTTATTAGTTTCGTCTTTATTCTCATTTAAAGAAAATATATTTCTGGAGTTATCCAAAGTTAATTTAAGCTTATCATTAACCATCAAAACTTCAGATCTGTATAAATTAGGTTTTAATAAATTTTTAATCACGTAATTTATCTCCGTTTGGATCTACAAATACTGGACTACAAACCTCTGCATAAGTTTCTTTTTTCAATAATGGGTTACTAATT
The DNA here is from genome assembly GCA_016777705.1 of Alphaproteobacteria bacterium. Taxonomy (GTDB): domain Bacteria; phylum Pseudomonadota; class Alphaproteobacteria; order Puniceispirillales; family Marisalimonadaceae; genus Marisalimonas. The sequence continues at coordinate 9,631 of JADHQW010000060.1, forward strand.
TTGACTTTATCTCCGTATCGCTCACTCCCATTTTTTAAAAATGCTAGAGCAATATAAGATTTCACAGTAGGAGAATAACAAGAAGAAGTAACATAACCAAGATCATTTTCTGGTTTTATTTTATCTTGTAAATTAAAAATATGTGATCCAGAAATAATTTGATTATCTGTTTTAACAGGCTTCAAGCCGACAAGTTTAATTGCATCTGGTTTATGCAAACCTTCTCTTTTTGATAATACCATCCCTATACTATCTTTTTTAAGAGATACCATTTTATCCATATTTAAATTTAATGCAGAAGTTGTTCCATTTAATTCTGGTCCAGCAGCATGTCCTTTTTCTATTCTCATAACGCCAAGGGCTTCAGTGCCATAAGGTGTAATATTTTCTTCTACACCTATTTCCATCAGATAAGAAACAAGTGAATACGCATATTGAGTTGGAACTGACAGTTCATAAGCCAGTTCACCAGAAAATGAAATTCTAAAAAGACGTGCTCGAACACCTTTGCAGATTGTAATATCCGCACATGCCATAAAAGGAAATTTTTCGTTAGACACATCATATTCTGGATCAATAATTTTAGAAATTATTTTTCTAGAATTTGGACCCGCAATAGCAATTTGAGCCCACGCATCGGTTGTAGATATTAGTTGCACATCCAATTCAGGCCATAGACATTGATGACAAAATTCTAAATGCCTATACACACTCTCAGCATTAACTGTAGTAGTTGTCATAATAAAATGATTCTCACTCATTCTTGCAGTGGTCCCATCATCCATAACTAAACCGTCTTCTCTAAGCATCAAACCATACCTAACTTTACCAACAGGTAGTTTAGCAAAGCCATTGCAATAAATTTTATTAATAAA
>JADHQW010000061.1 GCA_016777705.1 Alphaproteobacteria bacterium
TTAAATAATTAATTTGGAGAATATTATGAATGGAGCAGAAAGTTTAGTAGCTACTTTATTAAAAGGGGATGTAAATGTTTGTTTTACTAATCCAGGAACTTCAGAAATGCATTTTGTTGCAGCTCTAGATCAATATGAAGAAATGAGAAGTATTTTATGTTTGTTTGAGGGTTGTGCAACTGGTGCTGCTGATGGTTATTTTAGAATGCAAAGAACTCCAGCTTCAACTCTATTACACTTAGGTCCAGGATTAGCCAACGGACTTGCAAATCTTCATAATGCTAAAAAAGCAAGTTCAGGCATTGTAAATATTGTGGGTGAACATGCTCTTGATCATATAAAATTAAATGCACCATTAACTTCTGATATTGAAGGAATTGCTAGACCAGTTTCGCATTGGGTTAAAACTAGTAAATCATCTAAGGACATTGCAATTGACGGAGCTGAAGCTATTAAGAATGCAAGAGTAAACCCAGGTCAAATTGCTACATTAATATTACCTGGTGATACCGCTTGGAATGAAGGAAGTAAGCTAGAAAGTGTTGAGTTTAAAAGTAGTTCTAACAAGGTTTCAGCCGACTTAATTCAGGAGGGAGTTGAAGCTTTAAAAAACGCAAAAAACCCATTGATCCTTGTCGGAGGGGCTGCTCTAGAAGAGAAAAATTTAATTAAGATAGCTAAAATAGCTGACAAAATGAATTGTCCAATTAAAACTGACTGGTTTAATGCCCGTTTAGATAAAGGTGCTGGAAGAATTAACTCTGTTAGAATTCCTTACGTAGTTGATAATGCAGTGGAAGTATTAAAATCATTTGATACTATTCTTGTTATAGGGGCAAGAAGGCCTGTTGCTTTTTTTGCATATCCGAATAAACCAGGTGTTTTAACACAAGATAGCACAAAATTTGTAGAGCTTGCGTCTCTTTCTGATGACATAACAGATCTTATTGAAAAATTGTCTGATAAAATTGGAGTTTCTAATATAGTACCTTCAACAATGTCAGAATTAAAAATTCCAGAAATTCCAAAAGGGCCGATTAATACAACCTCCCTTGGAATGGTTTTAGGGGCCTTGATTCCCGAAAATGCAATAGTTATAGATGAGTCTGTAACCACAGGAAGAGAATTTTTTTATCAAACAGCTGGTTCTCATCCACATACATGGCTTAATAATTGTGGAGGATCAATTGGTTTTGGCATGCCAGTCGCTATAGGTGCGGCAGTTGCCTGTCCTGATCAAAAAGTTATTTCCTTAGAAGGAGATGGTAGTGCTATGTATACTGTCCAGTCTTTGTGGACAATGGCCAGAGAAAATTTAGACATAGTCGTGTTAATATTCGCAAATCAAAGTTACAAAATTTTACAAGGCGAACTAACGAATGTTGGGGTTGATAATCCGGGAAAATCAGCTTTGGAAATGTTGTCTTTAAAAGATCCGTCTTTAGACTGGGTGTCAGTATCTAAAGGTATGGGCGTAGACGGAGTTCGTGTAGATAATATAGAAGACTTAGTCAAAAATTTTAAGCATGGATTAAAAGAAAATGGTCCGTTCTTAATTGAAGTAATGATTTAAAGATTTTTGATGTAACAAAATTGTAATAATGTCAGTCTATAAAGAGAATGCTTGAGAAATCATTTAGTTCAGGGTTGATGAAATTAAGGTAGATCTTGACTATATGATCCTCAATGCTCTAATTGTTAAGCCTAATTCTTTTAAAAATTTATAGTTAGGTTTTAGTATTACAGACACCATAGTTATTTTAGCAGTACTATCTGCTGCTTTTTTGCACGCACTTTGGAATTTTATATTAAGAGGTTCCATTGACAAATTCATCAGTATGACAGCAGTTGTTCTTGGCCATTTGCCTTTGGCAATCACGGGTATTTTTATTTTTGGATTACCTAATATTAATGGATTAATTTTCATTTTAGTGAGTTCTTTTTTACATGTTTTTTATCAAATATTCTTACTAAACGCATATAGATATGGCGAATTATCTGAGGTTTACCCCGTTGCAAGAGGCTTATCTCCTCTAATTATAATTTCAATAAGTTTGTTTTTTCTTAATGAAGATATTTCATTTTACGAAGTTTTAGGGATTTTTATGATTTCTCTATCATTAATAATTTATGGAATTAAACAAATAAGAAATAACAAGTCCAACATTACAGGTTTTTATTTAGCAATTGCAACTGGTTGTTTAATAGCCAGTTACTCTATTGTAGATGGTCATGGTGCAAGAGTCACAAAAAATCCAGTAGGTTTTTTTAGTTCAATGACTTTAATTAATGCTTTTATATTTTATTGTTTTGCTCGATGGAAAGAAAGGCAAATAATAAAAAAGATTTTTGTTGGCGAGAAGATATCATTCTTTGTTGGCGGTGCGGCTTCTTATGTAGCCTATGGTATCGTAGTGTGGGCATGTTTATACCTGCCAATTGCCGTAGTTTCTTCCGTAAGAGAAACTTCAATTCTATTTGCTGTTTTTCTAGGCTTGTTGTTCTTAAAAGAAAAGTTAAATTTCTTTAAACTATTTTTAATAATAGGATTATTTTCAGGCTTAATCTTTTTAAGATTAGGATAATAGTTTTTAGCATTAAATAAATAGCTAATGTAATTTTGATGAGCATGGTATTAAATAATTTTTAAGAAAGTTTGATTTTGGATATTTTCAATAACCCTAATGAAATTACCCTAATAGTAGGTTTTGCCTATTTGATAGCTGGAGTAGTAAAGGGGGTAATTGGTATTGGCTTACCAACTACCGCAATAACAATTATGACATTTTTCATCTCTCCCTTAATGGCCCTAGGTTTAAATCTTATACCTATGACAGTTGCTAATATTTGGCAGTTTAGTAAAGCAGATAATCCAAAAAAAATAATTAATAAATATAAATACTTCGCCTTTTCATTAGTAATTTGTATTTTAATAACCTCTTTTTATGCTTATGAATTAGGAGATAATTTAGTCAGGCTTATCTTTTCATTTGCAGTCCTATTGTTTGTTGGTCTTCAAATTTTTGGGTTCAACTTTAAAATGAAAGCAAATCAGGACATTTTTTGGCAAAGTGGTCTTGGTACTTTAGGAGGGTTGATTGGGGGTGTCGCTTCAATATGGGCCGTTCCTGTAACTATGTATTTATTGATGAAGAATGTAAAACCCAAACAATTTGTTGATGTAAGTGGTTTCTTGATAACAATTGGATGCATTCCTGTTTCTTTTGGGTATATATCGACAGGGGTATTTCAGCCTACAATGTTTATATATGGAGCACTTGGGTCAGTAACTGCTATTATGGGGTTTCAAATTGGAGAAAAAATTAGAAATAAAATAAACGCTAAAACTTTTAAAAAACTATTACTTGCTTTTTTTAGTTTAGCAGCAATTAAAATGATTATACAATCGATCTTAGAGCTGAATTTTTAAATGAAATTAAATTATTTTAATTTCAACTTCTGAGAGATCTCCAACTTTATATATAACCGTATCACCTTTATGAGGCGCACGTGTTTTGATTACGCTCCCAGTAATTATAACACTGTTTTTAGGAATTGCTCGTCCATGTGAAAGAAGTAAATTTATTACCCAAGATAATGATTCTAATGGGTTTGCATCTCTAATCATTGCATTTTGTGGAGGTTCATTATTCCAAAGTAATTGTGATTTAATTACGTCAAGATCTAATTGTTCCCAGTTTGGAAGTTCTTTGCCCAGAACTATTCCAGAACACCATGCATTATCGGTAATCATAGTCAATGGATTGATGTTTGAATAATCAGCTTCTCTATCTATAATAAGTTCAAAGGCAGGTGAAAGAGATTTCACATATTTTCTAATATTATCTTTATTAAATGAACCCATATTAGGTTTTAAATCATCAGATAAAGTTGCAGCTATTTCAAACTCTAAGCCTAATCCATGAAAATCACTTAGTTCAAATGTTGAAGGACTATTCTTTATTTCATTGGCAAAAATGCCACCGGCTATAGGATGATCTATTCCACAAAGTTCCTGTTGAATTTTGGAAGCCAAAGCTATTTTAAAACCACCTAATTCTCCTCGACCAGAATTTTTTTGAAATATTTGTTGTGCTTTATAAGCCTCATCAAAATCTGAAGGCATTAAGGCTTCAGGTAAGTTTTGAAAGTTTAATTTTGCATTATGTTGATCCAACATAAATTGAGCTGTTTGTTCTAATTTATCCATAATAAAAACCCTCATAATCAACTTATTTTATTTATAATAATATACTATAAAAATTTTCCTTTCTTAGAAAGTTTTGTTTGATATTATAACTATATGTTTTTTTGGAGCTTTTGTTGTTAGACAGTCATATCGTAAACATTAGAAATGAAGTAGATAATTGGCTTTTAAGTTTTAACGAAGCTATATCCGATAAAAATAGCAAAACAGATTCTATAGAAAATCTTAATAAATTATTTTTTGAGAACTCTCATTGGAGAGATATATTAGCGCTCACTTGGCAGATCCAAACAACATCTGGCAAACAAAATATAATTCCAAAACTTTATGATACGGTTTTAAATGTTATTGCTAAAGACTTTGTTATCGATCCACAAAGAACTCAACCTAGGGAAGTTATCAGAGCGGGTAAGAATGTTGTAGAAGTGATTTTAAAATTTAAAACAAAGTTTGGTTATTGTGAGGGCGTAGTTAGATTATATGAAGACAGTGAGGTCTCAGGGACTTTTAAAGCATGGAATTTTCTTACAGCTTTAAGTGATCTTAATTCTTCATTTAATAAAAAAGAAGATCAATATGAAAATACTTTGGAAGGTCCTAATTGGTTAGATGTTAGAAAAGAAGACAGATTATATAAAGACAGAGACCCTGAAGTTTTAGTTGTTGGGAGTGGGCAAGCCGGCCTATCAATTGCGGCAAGATTGAAACAACAAAATATTGATACTCTTGTTGTAGATAAAAATGAAAGAGTTGGGGATAATTGGAGAAATAGATATCACTCTTTAAAATTACATAATCAGACCCATGTAAATCATCTGCCCTACATGCCATTCCCTCCTACTTGGCCAACGTATATTCCCAAAGACAAATTAGCCGGTTGGTTTGAGTATTATGCTGAGAGTATGGAGTTAAATGTTTGGACAAAAACAACCTTTATTAGTGCAGAATACGATAAAACTGAAAAAAATTGGAATGTTAAGCTTAAATTATCCGATGGTAATGAAAGGATAATGAAGCCCAAGCATATAGTAATGGCCGTTGGTGTGAGCTCAGTTCCTAATCGTACTAAAATCCCAGGAATGGATGGTTATAATGGTAAGGTAATTCACTCAACAGATTACAGTAATGGCAGAGATTACAAAGGTAAAAATGTATTGGTATTTGGCACCGGTACAAGCGCGCATGACGTTGCACAAGATTTGTACGTTCACGGTGCAAATGTTAAAATTGTCCAGCGATCACCATCTATGGTTGTAAATGTTGAGCCTAGCGCTCAGCTTCCCTATCAACTATACAGGGAAGGACCAAACACTGATGATTGTGATTTAATTACGATTTCAAGTCCTCTTAAAGTTCTAAAAAAAACACATCAACTACTTACAGAAAAGACAAAAGAAATTGATAAGTCTTTATTGGACAAATTAGAAGAGGTTGGGTTTAGATTAGAATACGGAGAAGAAAATACCGGGTGGCAATTTAAATATTTAACTAGAGGTGGTGGTTATTATTTTAATGTTGGAGCTTCTGATTTAATAGCCGAAAGAAAAATTAAAGTAATACAATTTTCTGATATTATTAATTTTAATGCTTCAGGAATAGAGATGAAATCAGGTGATAACTTTAATATTGATTTGATGGTTACTGCTACCGGTTATAAAGGCCAAGAATATGTAGTTGAAGAGTTCTTCGGGAAATCGGTTGTTAAAAAGATTGGACCTATTTGGGGATTTGATAATGATAGACAAGAATTAAGAAATATGTGGATGCAGACTAACCAACCTGGTCTATGGTTTCATGCAGGCAGCTTAGCCCAGTGCAGAATTTTTTCAAAATTTCTAGCTTTGCAAATTAGGGCAATACAAGAAGGAATTCTTATTTAATATTTTAAAGTTTATGTTCATAAAAGTGCAATAAAACTTATGTAGTAAACTCATAGTTTAAATTTATTATATGAGCTATATGGGTCATTTAGGACAACACTACAAAACCTACAGAACGATTTGGATTTCGGATATTCATTTAGGTTCCAAAGGGGCTCAATCTGAGCATCTTCTTGAATTTTTAAAATATAATGATAGTGAATACTTGTATCTGGTTGGAGATATTATTGATGGGTGGCGTTTAACTAAAAAATGGTTTTGGCCTCAAAGTCACAATGATGTTGTTCAAAAATTTTTAAAGAAAGCAAGAAAAGGCACAAAGATTACTTTTATCCCAGGAAATCACGATGAAGGTGGACGAGCTTTTTTAGGCCTGACTTTTGGTGATATAAAAATTAGAAATCAAGCGTTTCATTTAACTGCCAAGAAAAAAAAGCTGTGGATTGTTCATGGAGATCTATTTGATGAAGTAATAAAACATGCTAGATGGTTGGCATATGTAGGAGACTCTGCCTATACATTTCTTTTATGGTTAAACAAATGGTTTAACAAAATCAGAAAAACACTCAATTTACCTTATTGGTCGTTGTCACAATATATTAAATTAAAAGTTAAAAAAGCAGTTTCGTTTATCAATGCATTTGAAACGCTTATGGTTAAAGAGGCGTCCAGAAGGGGTTGTGATGGCGTTGTATGTGGGCATATTCATAAAGCTGAATTAAAGCAAATTAATAATCTTATTTACGCCAATGATGGTGACTGGGTAGAATCTTTAACTGCTCTTGTCGAGCATAAAAATGGTGATTTAGAGATAATTGATTGGTCTGGATTAGGTCATCTAAATAATTCACAAGTAAATATATCAAAAATAAAAGAATTAGCATGAAAATAATAATAGTAACTGACGCTTGGTACCCTCAAGTAAATGGTGTTGTAAGAACTTTAGATGAAACATCTAAGCAGTTAATTAAATTGGGCCATGAAGTGAAGTTAATCTCCCCAGAAGGATTTTTCACAATACCATGTCCTACTTATCCAGAAATTAAATTATCACTTTTTCCAGGAGCAAAAGTTTCTTCAATGATCAGAGAATTTAATCCAGATTGTCTTCATATTTCTACAGAGGGACCTCTTGGTCTTGCTGCTCGAGCTTATGCTAGTAGAAATAGTTTGGCTTTTACCTCAGCCTATCACACAAGGTTTCCTGAATATGTTCATGCAAGAATAAAACTTCCCCTTAAAATAACTTATGCATTCTTAAGATGGTTTCATAGCAGATCTGAGTTAGTGATGGTGCCAACTGAAGAAGTAAAAAAGGATTTATTAAAATACAAAATTGGTAACCCTCAAATTTGGGCAAGAGGCGTAGACTTAGAAATTTTTAAACCAAAAAAAGGAAGAAGAAAAAATAAAAATCCTATTTTGTTAAATGTAGGAAGGGTATCTGTAGAAAAAAATTTAGAAGAATTTTTAAAGATAGACCTGCCATATGATAAATGGGTTGTAGGAGATGGACCTGCATTAAAAGAATTAAAGAAAAAATACCCTAAGGTTATTTTTCACGGGGCTAAGAGTAAAGAGGAACTTAAATATTACTATAACAAAGCAGATGTATTTGTTTTTCCAAGTAAGACAGATACTTTTGGCCTTGTATTATTAGAGGCTATGGCATGCGGACTTCCTGTTGCAGCCTTGCCAGTAAGTGGACCATTAGATGTTATTGGCAACTCAGATGCAGGTAATTTAAACTTAAATTTAAAAGAAGCAATTAAGAAAGCTTTGTTAATACCCAGAAAAGTAGCAAGAGAATACGCCAAAACATTTTCCTGGGAAATCACAAGTAGAACGTTTGAAACATATTTAGTTCGTATTAGAGATAAAGATACAACTTATAATATTGAAGATAACCCTCATAAGGGAAATACTGGAATTACAAGAGTTTTACATGCGGCAAAAAACTCTTGGTCTGGTTTAGTATTTGCTATTAGAGAAGAAAGTGCTTTTAGACAGGAAATGATTTTAGTTTTAGTATCGTTTCTTATTTTACTCCTAAGTGAAACTAGCGTGATCGAAAAGATACTTATGATTTTTGCTACTTCTCTAGTTTTGATTATAGAACTTTTAAATTCTAGTGTCGAAGCAGCTGTTGATAGAATATCGTTTGAATATCACGGTTTGTCTAAAAGAGCCAAGGACTACGGTTCAGCTGCTGTTATGTTATCATTATTTTTATGGACTTTAATTCATGGACTAGTTCTATTTAATTAAAGTTTATTTAAGGCCTAATTTTAGCACAAGAAAATTTTTCGTAAGTAAGAGCAACATTGCTCATATCAGCTTCTTCACCAAATTCATCTATAGTTAATTTTAAAAGTTCTTGAGATAGTTTTCCTAAGGGAATCTCAATTTTATTTGCATTAGCTATTTTTGTTGCCACACTTGCATCTTTCTTCATTAAACCAGTACTAAAGCCCTGAAACATTTTTCCAGATAAAATATTATCTGGTAAGGTAATCTCCGTAGCATAGTTTCTCCCTGAGCTTTTCTGGATAATATTTACAGCTTTTTCAGGATCAACCCCGTCTTTTACAAGCATAGAGATAACTTCGAAAGTGGCCATTCTACATATTAAATTGAGTAAGTTATTGCCTGCTTTGATCGAATGTCCTGATCCAATCTCTCCTGCATAGAATATATTTGAACTAATATCGTCCATTAGAGGCTTAATAGTAGAAAATTGATTTTTAGTTCCACCTACCATTATAGCTATATTGCCTTGATTGGCTCCTTTTGGACCGCCACTTACTGGAGCATCTATAAAATTTATACCTTCTTGTATAAGAGCATTAGAAATTTTTCTGGTAATTTCTGGTTCTCCAGTTGTCATGTCAATAATATATGTTCCTTTTTTAGCAGTTTTTACTAATCCATCATCTCCATTTACAACTTTCTCTACAATAGTACTCGTTGGTAAACATAAAAAAACCCGTGAAGTTTGTGAGGCTAATTTAGCTGGAGTAGAGCAAGCCAAAGCTCCTTTGTCAGTGAAGTATTTAATATTATTTTTATCAAGGTCGTAAATAATTAGCTGATATTTTTTTAATAATCTTTCAGCAAGGGGAGCGCCCATGTTACCTAAGCCAATAAATCCTATTTTTTCCATGAGAATCTCCTAACGCAGGTACGCATTAATTTAGGAAAAAGTACCAAAAATATTTTTTTTAAAACAGTCTCGTTTACTTATTTTATCATACCATATTTTTAAATTTGCTAAATCAGGACGTTCAATTGGTAAAGAATTGTATCTGTATGAAGCAACACCCATAATAATATCTGACATACCAAAATTATTATTTAAAATAAATTCACGATCACTTAAAAAATTATCAAAAATTTCAAATTTTTTATTCAATAAAACAATGTTTTTATCAATTAGGTCTTCATCGCGATCTTCAGGAGGGTTTCTTACTAATCCCCAAAAGATTGGTGTCATATTTAATTGTAAGTCAGTTGCTTGAAACTCCATCCACTGCTCAGCAATTGCAATATCTTCTGCTTTTGAAATTTCGTATACATCAGTATATTTTCTATAAAGATATCTCACAATGCTATTTGATTGATTAATTATAGTACCATTATGATCTAAGGTAGGGACAATCATTTGAGGGTTTAATTTCTCATAGTTTTCTACATTAACAGTTCCAAACTTTCCATGCTCGTCATGCCACTTAAATTCAATATTTAATTCGCAAAGGGCCCATGAAACTTTTTGAACATTAATAGAGTTTCGTCTTCCATATAATTGTATCAATGGTGATCTCTTTATTTCATAATTGATAAAGCAGTAGAACTTAAGTTATGTACTAGTATTGAATTTCTATCCACTAAGTTTGCAACTGTTGGGGCTATATTATCTAACCATTCTTTGCTTTCGTATACGGCTTTATATAACTTTACTTTTTCTTCTTGGCTTTCAAATCTTCTAATCCAAACATACGTGTTCCCTTTTTTTTCAGAGTTCATTACTCTCTCACCATTTTCAAGGGCAAACTGGTCAGAACTATCCATCACAAAACTGCCATGTATTACCATTCCCTGCTCTATTTGAAATGGCATTATTGTTTTTTCCATGAAAGATAGCCATTCACCCATTTTACCAGGAAAAATTTGATATATTCTTAATTCAAAAAAAGCACTCATTTAAATATCCCTTTATAATCAATTTAATTTTTTAACATTATATAATTAAATTTGATTATTCAAATTTTCATTTATATTAATCATTAGG
>JADHQW010000062.1 GCA_016777705.1 Alphaproteobacteria bacterium
TGGATATCTATGGGCATAAATCCTCAAGAAATTTGGGATGAATTATCCAAAAGACAATCACAATCAGGTATTGAGGAAAAAAAAAATAGAGGAAAAATACATGAATAATAGCTATGATAACAAAAATATTTTTTCAAAAATTTTAAGATCTGAAATTGATTGTGAGAAAATACTCGAGAATAAACACGCATTAGCTTTTTTGGATATTAATCCTCAAGCACCTATTCATATTTTAATTATACCTAAAAATAAATATATAGATTTCTATGATTTTACCCAAAATGGTTCAGCTCAAGAAATTAAACATTTTTGGGAATTAGTAAATGATGTAATAAAAATTAAAAACATTTCAGATTCAGGATTCAGATTGATAACTAACTCTGGAAAGGACGGTAATCAAGATGTACCACATTTTCATGTACATTTGTTAGGCGGAAAAAATTTGGGAAAAATGATTAATTAGTTACTATTTTATCTTCTATGAAATCCCAAAACATTTTTTCAATGTTAATAGAATCATTAATTTTTATTTCACGAATTCCAGTTGGGGATGTAACATTTATCTCTGTTATGAAGTCGCCAATTATGTCTATACCAACAAAGTAAAGTCCTCTTTCTTTTAAAGATTGTGAAATTTCGTTACATATAAATTTATCTCTTTTTGTTATTGACGTCCTTTCGGGTTTTCCTCCTACATGCATGTTAGATCTACTCTCCCCTTTTTGGGGTACCCTATTAAGAGCGCCAACAATTTCACCATTTAGAAGAATTATACGTTTATCACCATTTCGTACATCTTTTAAATATTTTTGGATCATAAGTGGTTCATTGCTTTGTTTAAAAAACATTTCTAGAATTGAATAAAAGTTTTCGTCATTTGGCTTTAAATGAAAAACTCCTTGACCCCCATTTCCATACAATGGCTTTATAATGATATCTTGAAATTCATCTCTAAATGATTTTATCACATTTATATCTTTGGTGATTAAAGTATCAGGCATTAAATGAGGAAAATTAGTTACAAATATTTTTTCTGGGGCATTTCTTACTTCAAAGGGATTATTAACTACAATAGTTTTCTTTGGTAGTTTTTCCAAAAGATGTGTTGCTGTAATATAAGACATATCAAACGGTGGGTCCTGTCTCATTAACACTATGTCAAAATCAGATAATAATTGAATATTTTTTTCATGATATTTATAGTTATTAAACCCGTTTTCTATATCTAATTCAAATTTACAAATATTTGCTAGCACTTTGTTAGATCTTAATATTAATGCATCTGGTGTAAAATGATGAATTGTGTGTCCTCTTTCTTGAGCCTCAAGAGCTAAAGCAAAACTAGTATCACCCTTTAAATCAAGTTTTTCTAATGGATCCATTAGAAATGCAACTTTAAGTTTAGTGCTCATCGTGTGTCATCTGTTAACGTAATATAATTATAAACTTCTTTAATAAAACGCGCACTTGAAGCATGGGCCTTAACTAAACTCATTTCCTCTACATTTGAAGCAACACCACTTAAATATGCAATATCATTTACAACGTCGATTGAAAAATTAATGCTATTAATTTTTTTATCAGTCATAATTCGCGCTCTAATTTCACCCATAGAAGAAATATCTCTAGCAATATTTCTAAGGCTTGAAGTGTTACTTATTTGAATTTCATTATTTACTTCATTAACGCCTTTTACGCTCCATGCAATTTTGGTAAACTGTATCCTCGTCTCTGGTTCGCTTACTTTCCCGGTAAATAAAACTGATCCATTATTTACAGTGATTTTAGTATCAGCAATTAAACTAGGATCTTTTTTAAATATTAAGTTAGATATTTTTGTTTTAATAATTGTATCACTTAATGCTGTACCAATTCCTTTTTCTTTAGAAGCTGCTCCTAATGAAAACATTCCAACAGTTCCTACAATAGGTGCACATGATTGAAAAACAAAAAGAAATAAAGAAATTAGAAAAATTTTTTTCATGAAATTTGCCCCTTAATAATTAGTACTTTAAGATAAAATATAAAATAAGTAATAAATTATTTTGATACTATATTGTATTTATAATTTTTATAGCTTCTTTATAAATTATTTTTTTAGATAAATTTGTTTCCTCAGTTATCAATTTAACAGCATCCCTTAAAGTATGCTTTTTAAGCTTGTTTTCTATAATTAATTTTAATTTTTCTATGTTTAAGTCAGTACTAAAATCATATCCACCCACTATAATTACTATTTCGCCTTTTAATGGTTTGTTATTTTGATTTCTCTCATTAATAACATTATGAATGTTTTCTAAATCACCACAAATAATATCTTCATAAATTTTAGTAAGCTCTCTAGCAATCGAAATCTTTCTGTTACCGTAAGTATAAAGCATAATTTTTAAAGTACTTTCTAATCTCAAACAAGTATCAAACCATATTCCTGTCATAGTATTATATTTAGTAGTCAAAAGTTGTTTCTCTCGACCACTTTTTTTTGAAGATAGAAAACCTCCAAAATAGAATTGGTTTGTTGGAAGACCTGAGAGAACTAAAGCATTTATAACTGCAGAAGGCCCTGGTAAATGAGTAACATTTACATTTTTTAGGTAACATTCTTGAACAATTTTATACCCTGGATCAGATATTAATGGAGTTCCTGCATCACAAACAAGACCTATATTTTTATTAAGGAATAGTTGTTTTAAAATAAATGGTCTTTTTTTGTCAGCATTAATATCATTGTAAGAAATAAGAGTTTTATATTTAATTTTTAAATGTGAAAGTAATTTTTTTGTTCTTCTTGTATCTTCACAAAGAAGAATATCAACTAAACCTAAGATTTTAATTGCTCTTAAGCTTATATCATCATAATTGCCAATTGGTGTTGCTATAATGTATAAGACTCCACAATGATCGTTAGAATATGTATTATGATAATAATCTAGATATTCTTTACTAAAATTTTCCAATAGATTACCTTAATTGATATTATTTAAATACTTTGTGAGTTAACATGGGTTTTTCCAATTCTAATATTATAATATTACTTTGTATATTCTTAATAGTTAATGGGTGTAATCAAACTACATCTAAGATAATAGTTGAGAAACAAAATCCCAATAAATTAATTAAAGACAAACAAAAAATGACTCCTAAAAATAAGTATTTCGCTGAAAAAGTTGTCAAAAAAAAAATTGGAACTTCAAAAAATACAACTACTAATCAATTAAGTAATAATGATGTTGTATTTGAATTCAGAAATGAAAGGTTACTTCAGGGACAAGTATCTAAAAAACCTTTACAAAACAAAAAAACTACCAAAGCTTTATCTGCGGTTTTTAAAATGTTAAATCAAAATATAAGTTTAGATACTACTAACTTAAACCTAAATAATACTGAAGTTTCCAATCCTATTGATTATGATAAATACATTTATAACTCAGAGATTAACGGAAATTATAAAAATATTTTGGCTTTACTTCCCTTTACTGGCTCTTATTCAAATTTTGCTTTAAAAATAAGAGAATCATTAGATATGAGCATTCTTAGGTTTGGTTCAAAAGATATTCAAATAGTTTATTTTGATACAGGCAAGGATAAATATGAATTAAATTTAAAAAATATACTCAAAACTGTTAAACCTAAATTAATAATCGGTCCTTTTACGAGAGAATCCCTTTTAAAAATAAAGCCATTTGCAAAGGCTGAATCTATTCCAGTGTTTACTTTTTCCAATGACATAGCCTTAATTGAAAAAAATATTTGGTCTTTAGGGTTTTCTCCTGAAGAACAAATTGATAGTATTTTTTCGTGTTCTTTAAGAAATGGAAGTAAAAGATTTGGCTTGATAGCTCCTGAAAATTTATATGGAAATATTATATTGGATAGATCTGTTAGTTTAATAAAAACTAACAAAGATAATTATTTTGAAAAACTTCGTTTATCTAACAAACAAATAAATAATAAGCCTGAATTATTTTCTATTTTAAAAAATTTTTTAAATTACAAAGAAGAAGTTAATTCAACACACACTAAATTTGATACCATTTTTTTAGGAGGTAGTAAGGAGTTTGTTTTAGAAATTGCGCCATTGTTAGCTTTTTATGATGTAGATTCAAGAAAGGTACAAATTTTAGGTACTGAAGAGTTTAATACTAGTGAAATTAAAAATGAACCTTCTCTTGAAAAAGCCTGGTTTCCAATGATTGCTACCCAAAATACAGAAGATCTAAAGTTAATTTGGAATGAAGCTTGGAAGGATGAATATGATTACTTTACGAATGCAGGATTTGATGCAGGTATAATTGGCATCAATTATTTAAATCAGAATAAAACAATTGACGTTTTCCTTAAAGATGTAAAAAGTCTTATAAATGGCTTTACTTTTAAAGCAAATGGTTTACTCACAAAACCTGTGTCAGTTATGCAAATAGAAAAATTAGGGATGTTAAAAAATATTAAACTTTGTAATGATATAGACTAATTTATTATATAGCTTAAAATACTATCTAATTTAATTAAGTGATCATCATTTATTTTTATTTTACCATTATCTATGATTATTAATTTTTCCTTCTCTAATTCTTTAAATTTTGTTTTCTGGATAATAGACTTATCATTAAGTTTTTCTATCTCAATGCCTTTACTCAATCTAAGTCCCATAATCAATGTGTCAATATCAGATTCATATTGATTAAAAATATTAATATTTTCGAATTCAGAATTATGATAGTTTTTATTCAACCATGTTTTCGGATTTTTATAGTTTTTTATTTCCACACGTTTGTTATCTTGATTTGAAGACCACATTCTTCCATATGCACCTGGACCTATTCCTATCCAATTTTCTGAATTCCAGTAATTTAGATTATGTTCACTTTCAAACTTTTCTTTTGCAAAATTTGAAATCTCATATCTTTGAAAATTATGTTCATTTAATATTGTTTTAGTTCTTGTAAAGAATTCAGCAGCAAGATCATTATCAACTTTTTTCAAAAGACCCTCTTTAAAATCTTTAAAGAATCTTGTGCCTCTTTCAATAGTTAATTGATATGCGGATAAGTGGTTAATATTAAATTTATTTAAAACTGATTGTAGTTCATTTTGCCAATCATCAATATTTTGTTCATATAAAGCATAAATTAAATCAATAGACACATTATTAAATGTATTAGTTGCTAAATCAATTGCAGTTTCAGCATCCCTATAATTATGCTTTCGACCAAGAAATTGTAAATTTTTATCATTTAAAGATTGTACCCCTATTGATATTCTATTGATCCCTAATTTATGCATATGTTTAAATTTTTCTCTTTCATATGAACTGGGATTAGCTTCTAATGATATTTCAACATCATCTTTAAATTTAAATATTTTAGATGAAATATTTAAGATATGATCAAGTATCTCAAGGGGCATTAATGAAGGTGTTCCTCCCCCAAAAAATATAGTGCTTAAGTTATCAAATTTAACGTCAAATTTATCTAAAAGTGATTTGTATTCATATAATTGATTTGTGTATGATTTTATCCAAGCGTCTTTATCAACATCCTCAGTTACATGAGAGTTAAAGTCACAATAGGGACACTTAGATTCACAATATGGCCAATGTACATATAAGCTTAGAAGATTTTTCTTTTTATTTGTCATGAGCTTAAAGTTGGGAAAGACAGTCTAATTAACTTATTAAAGGCTATTGATCTATGACTTATATTATGTTTGAAATTGGGTGCCATTTCAGCAAATGTTAATTTATGATCAAGAGGTTTAAATATTGGATCATATCCAAATCCTTTATTTCCTCTAGGTGGCCATGAAAATTTACCATCAATACGACCTGAAACAGTAACATCATAATTATCAGGCCAGCATAAAGATAAAGAACAAACGAAATGACAATTATAATTTGGATTATTTATTTTTTTAATTGCTTTATTAATTTTAGACATGGCTAAATCAAAGTCTTTATTTTTCCCAGCCCACCTTGCAGAGTGAATGCCAGGCTCATTATTAAGATCAGAAAAACATATTCCACTATCATCAGACAGACAAGGTAATCTAGTTGCTTTCGATACGAAGGAAGATTTAATCAAAGCGTTATCTTCAAAAGTACAACCATTTTCTTCTGGTTCTTCTATTTTTAGATCATATGCTGACAGAATCTCAATATTTAGCGGTTGAAGTAATTCACGAATTTCTCTAATTTTACCCTGGTTATGGCTAGCAATAACTAGTTTATTTTCTTTAAAAATTCTATATTTCATAGTTTTAATCTAATCCAAGAGCCTTCCTTTGAATATTGAAAATTTGTTGTGTACCAATATCAGCTAATTCTAACAGATTTAAAAATTGAGATTTATTATAAGGTTTTTGTTCAGCGGTAACTTGTATTTCTACTATACCTTTTGATGCAGTCAAAACAAAGTTGCCGTCTGTTTCTGCTGAAGAGTCTTCTTCATAATCAAGATCAAGTATCTCTACTTCATTCCATATACCGCATGAAATGGCCCCAATTTGGTCAAATATAGGATTTTCAGCAATCTTACCACTTTTTAATAAAAGATTTACTGCTTCATATAAAGCCACCCATGCTCCAGTTATAGAAGCAGTTCTTGTGCCGCCATCTGCTTGAATTACGTCACAATCAATTTTAATTTGAAACTCTCCTAATTTTTTTAAATCTATAATTGACCTCAAAGATCGTCCAATAAGTCTTTGTATTTCTTGAGTTCGGCCAGATGCTTTTCCCTTCGATACTTCTCTTTCCATTCTAGAGTGAGTAGACCTTGGCAGCATGCCGTATTCGGCTGTAACCCAACCTTTACCTGAATTTCGAAGCCATGGTGGTAATTTTGTCTCTACTGATGCAGTACATATTACGTGAGTATTTCCAAATTTAGCTAAGCAAGATCCTTCTGCATAAGGAGAAACTTTAGTTTCAAGAATTATTTTTCTAAGTTCGTTAAAATTTCTTTTTGATGGTCTTATTAACATTATCTATCTCACTTTATTGTTAAATTTATAAACAGTCTATTATCCCAAAAATTCAGAAAACTCTAATTCTAAATTATTAATACAATTTAACTCTTGTAAAAAACATAAATACAACTTATTTCAAACCAATATATTAAACGAATTAGGAGATCTACATTGTCTGAAAATAAAGAATCATCAAATACACATGATGAAGACAAAAAGCCCGTTAAAGATGATGCTCTAAATTTAGAAAACATCCAAGTAGAAAATGAATTAGATGAAGGCCAAACTGATGAAGATAATGTCTCATCAATTGAAGAAAGTAATGAAGAACTTCAAACTAAAAATGAAGAACTTCAAACTAAAAATGAAGAACTCAAAGATCAATTGATGAGAACGCTTGCTGAAAGTGAAAACTTAAGAAAAAGAACAATAAAAGATGTTGATCAAGCAAAAAAATATAGTCATATTTCTTTCGTTAGAGACTTGGTATCATCTGTGGATAATTTTAAAAGGGCTCTGGATTCTTTACCAGAGGATAAAGCAGACTTACCAGAACCTATTAAAAATCTAATAATAGGTTTGGAAATAGTTGAGAAAGAGATAAACAGCACTTTTGAAAAACATAATTTAAAACAAATATCCCCATTAGGCGAGAAATTTGATTATAATTTTCATCAAGCTATGTTTGAAGTTCCAACTAATGACACAGATCCTGGAATAGTTATCGAAGTGTCGCAAATAGGTTATTTATTATATGATAGATTAGTCAGACCAGCAATGGTTGGAATTTCAAAAAAAATTGAAGAAAATAATCAAGATAATGATAATCAAGAAGAAAATTAATTATAAATAAATAATTTTTTTTATAATCTTGTAAATTCAACAATTTAAACCATATAAGGTCTGTTGATAAGAAATCATAAATCGACAAAAAATTGCATTTTTAAGGGAGTTTATTCATGGCAAAAGTTATTGGTATTGATTTAGGTACAACTAATTCATGTGTATCTGTGATGGATGGTAAAGCACCAAAAATTATTGAAAACAGTGAAGGTGCAAGAACTACACCTTCAATGGTAGGTATAACAGATGATGAAAGGTTAGTAGGTCAGCCAGCTAAGAGACAAGCTGTAACAAACCCTGAAAACACATTATTTGCAATTAAAAGATTAATAGGAAGAAGGCATGATGATCAATATTCTAAAAAGTTCTCTGAGCTAGTTCCATATAAAATTGTATCTGCAAAAAATGGAGATGCGTGGGTTGAGGCAAATGGGCAAGAATACGCACCTTCTGAAGTATCTAGTTTTATTTTAAGAAAACTTAAAGAAGATGCTGAAGCTTATCTTGGAGAAACTGTTGATAAAGCAGTTATAACAGTTCCAGCGTATTTTAATGATGCTCAAAGGCAAGCAACTAAAGATGCAGGTAAAATTGCTGGTTTAGAAGTCTTAAGAATTATAAATGAACCAACAGCAGCAGCTTTAGCTTATGGTCTAGATAAAAAAGAAAGTGGAACAATTGTTGTATATGATCTAGGTGGAGGAACTTTTGATGTTTCAATTTTAGAAGTTGGTGACGGAGTATTTGAGGTTAAATCAACTAATGGAGATACTTTTCTAGGTGGTGAAGACTTTGATCAAAGAATAATAGATTTTATTGCAGAACAATTTAAAAAAGAAAATGGTATTGATTTAAGATCTGATAAATTAGCATTACAAAGAATGAAAGAAGCAGCTGAAAAAGCAAAAATAGAGCTATCAAGCGCAGCGCAGACAGATATAAATCTTCCATTTGTTACAGCTGATGCTAGTGGTCCTAAACATTTAAATGTAAAGATGACTAGATCGCAATATGAGTCTTTAGTTGATGACTTGATAACAAAAAGTATAGATCCTTGTAAAGCAGCTCTCAAGGATGCGGGTGTTAAAGCGAGTGATATAGATGAAGTTATTCTAGTTGGTGGAATGACAAGAATGCCTAAGATTATTGAAGCTGTAACTGATTTTTTTAAAACAGAGCCTCACAGAGGTGTTAACCCAGATGAAGTAGTCGCTTCTGGTGCTGCAATTCAGGGTGGCGTTTTAATGGGAGATGTAAAAGATGTTCTTCTTCTTGATGTAACACCTCTGTCTCTAGGTATTGAAACACTTGGTGGAGTGTTTACAAGGCTTATAGACAGAAATACAACAATACCTTCTAAGAAATCACAAACATTTTCAACTGCAGAAGATAACCAATCAGCAGTTACCATTCGTGTTTCTCAGGGTGAAAGGGAACTTGCTAGTGATAATAAATCTTTGGGTGAGTTTAATCTTGAAGGCATTGCTCCTGCAGCAAGAGGTATACCTCAGATTGAAGTAACTTTCGACATTGATGCTAATGGTATTGTAAATGTCAGTGCTCAAGACAAAGCTACTGGTAAAGCACATAACATAACTATTCAGGCATCTGGTGGATTAGATGATAATGAAATAGAAAGAATGGTTAAAGAAGCTGAAGACAATGCAGAATCAGATAAAGAAAAAAGAGATGTCATAGATGCAAGAAACCAAGCTGAATCATTGGTTCATGGAGCAGAAAAATCTTTAACTGATTTGGGTGATAAAGCAGAACCAGCTACCAAGAGTGAAGTTGAACAAGCTATTCAGGAAGTTAAGACAGCTTTAGAAGGTGAAGACACATCTGTTATTAAAGAAAAAACATCTGCTTTATCGGCAGTAATGATAAAGATGGGTGAAGCTGCGTATAAGGCAAATGAAAATCAACCTGAGGAAGGCAACTCGGACACTTCTGGTTCATCAAGTGAAAATAAAGAAGATGTGGTAGACGCTGATTTTGAAGAAGTAAAAGACAATGAAGAAAAAAAAGACGCTTCTTAGATAAAGTTAAATATACACTTTAAGGTTTAAATATGGCGCGTGATTATTACGATATATTAGGTTTATCAAAATCAGCTTCAGATAGTGAAATTAAATCATCGTATCGTAAGCTTGCAATGAAATATCATCCAGATAGAAATCCTGATGATAAAAAAGCCGAAGATAAATTCAGAGAAATAACAGAATCTTATGAAATATTAAAGGACCCTCAAAAAAAAGCTGCTTACGATCAGTATGGACATGCAGCTTTTTCACAAGGTTCTGGCGCTGGAGCCGGGGGAGGTTTTTCTGGTTTTAGTGGCGGAGGATTTTCTGATATATTTGAAGATATGTTTGGTATGGGAGGCGATCAAGGTAGAAGATCTGCTTCTACAGGTTCTGATTTAAGATACGATTTATCTGTTTCACTTGAACAAGCCTTTTCTGGTGATCAAGTTGAGATCTCTTTAACAGTGCCTGCAAAGTGTGAATCATGTAATGGTTCAGGTGCTAATAAAGGTTCTCAACCAAAACAATGTAGTC
>JADHQW010000063.1 GCA_016777705.1 Alphaproteobacteria bacterium
TACTAGAAATTTTTTTATATGTTCATTCGGCTTTGTCCAATCTAAACGGAGAGTAATAACATTATTTTCTATAAATAATTGATTTACTCGTTCTGTATCTAAAACTAAACTTTTATTAACCAAACATGTTAAACACCAATCAGCCGTAACATCTACAAAGACAATATTTCCTTTTTTTACTAATTCGTCTGGTAAATTGAAATTATTATCTATATCCCAATTAATTATTAATTCATTATCACTATAATTTTTAGAATTTTTATTTGTGTTACTATTCAATTCTACAAAAATGCTAATAAGCCATACAGTAGTTAACAAAAGCAACAAACCCATTATTTTTTTAAATATAATTAACCAATTACCAGGTTTTGGAATAAATGAGATTATTTTTGGAAATACCAATATTAATATGAGCGGGGTTGATAAGCCTATTCCCATAATCAAAAGAATTGTATAAATTTGTGCAGCATTTCCTGATAAAGCAAACCCTATTGCTGTTCCAACAAGAGGCGCTGTGCAAGGAGTTGCTAAAAGAGTTAAAGACATACCCGTTAAAAAATCTCCTATAAAACCTTCATTTCTATAAGATAGAACAGTTAAAATTTTTGACGGTATAAAGTATTGAAAAACACCAAATAAATTTAATGAAAAAAACAATGTTAGTATAATCATAAAAAAAATGAAATACGGATTTTGGAATTGTATTCCCCAACCAATCAGATTGCCTGCAGTTTTAATTAGATGAGCAGTTATCGCAAACAGTAAAAATGTCGTTAATATTCCTAATATATTAAAAAATATTTTATTCGTATAAATATTTTTTTTTATAGTTCTATAACTAACTAACTGAACCATTTTTAGAGATAGTATAGGCAAGACACATGGCATAAAATTTAAAATTATACCGCCTAAGAATGCAATCACAATTATTTCAAAACCTAAATATGAATTTGAATTTGAATTATTTTTATAATCTAGATTGTTATTTTTTAATTTTATAGAATTTGTAATTATAGTTTCATAACTAATATCGTTTGTTAAAAATGTTAATTTTATATATTTTTTTAGAAAATCTGCATTAATCGTATTAATATCTATGATTACTTCTAAAGTTTTATTTCTCGATGAATAAATTGGTTTTTGATAAATATTACCTTCGATATCTTCAACAATAATATCAGTAGGTTTGATGTTAAGATCATTAAGAAAACTTAATTTGAGTTTATTATTTTCAACAACGGTTGACATAAGTTTTAACTGATTATTTTTTAGAAGTTTTGGAACTGTTGAATTATACAACAAAATTTTTTCTAAACTTGATGAAATATTATTAGAATAATTTATGTTTGATAAATTAAATTTATGATTAACTGGAACACAAATTTCAGAACATACTTGAGCATTTAATTCTAATATACCTGATATACTATTAGAATTATCTAATGACTTAATTATCAAAGGAAAAATCACTTCCTCATCATAACCAAAAGTTTCTATATCGTAAAAATTAAACCTTTTAGGAGATGGAAACAATAAATCAGCAGATTTAATGTTATTAGTACTTTGAGTATTTATTTCAGGAGGGAGCCCTGCATCACCAGGATTTCTCCAATATATTTTCCATTTGGGAGATAATGTTACTTTTAAGCCTAATAATATTTTTGAAGGTTCTTGCTCGTATTTTTTTCCAAACAAAAGATCAAATTGAACAAAATTATAATTTTCATTATTTTCAAAAAATTTATTTGGCAATAGAACATTAGAAAAACAAACACCCAAATTTACAATATAAAAAAATATAAAACTTAGAAAAATGATTACTGTTTTTTTAAAATTCAAATTAATTACATGATTGTACATTATTTCTTTTCGGATATTATTTAAATATAATTAACTTATTGGAATAACATATATGGATCAAGAGTTCTTAGGTAAACTTTTAATTGCTTCTCCAGGCTTAGAAGATATAAGGTTTCGTAACGCAGTTATTTTAATCTGTGAACATTCCAACGACGCGACTATGGGCTTAATATTAAATAAACCTCTTTATAATTTCGATACACAACAACTTTTAAAAAAAATGAAAATAAATGGTAAATCCGATATTAAGACTGAAACAACTTTCTTTGGTGGCCCCGTACATATTAATCAAGGATTTATAATACATTCCAATGAAAAAAAGTATAAAACATCTGAAACAATCTTAGAAGAAGTTTGTATAACCACTTCAGAAGATATTTTGAAAGACGTTTCAAATGGTTTATCTCCCGTAGACACAAGGATATTCCTTGGTTGTGCAGTTTGGGATCAAGGACAACTTAATAATGAAATATTACAAAATTCATGGATAATCACAAATTCAAACAAAAATTTAATATTTTATAAAGATACAAAAACATCTTTATGGAATAAATCACTTATTGATATAGGTATAGATCCCAATAAATTAGTAAATTTTTCAGGAAAAGCCTGATTGTTTCTATTGTAATAAAGACATAATATCTAGATTTTCATAAGATGAAGCATTAGGACCTATTACTGATAAAACAGGTTCTGCTGAACTAAATAATCTATCAATTACATTTTGAATTGAACTTATAGATATATTGTCTATTTCTTCTAAAACTTCTTTAGCTGTTATTAATTTCCTAAAATTAATCATACTTTTAGCTAAATATTCAGCCCTTGAGCTATTACTTTCTTGACCCATTATGAACCCAGAACGCATTTGAGCTTTTGCTCTGAGAAGCTCAGACTCAGTAATAGAATTCTTGATTTTTTTCAACTCATTTAAGCTTGCATCTAATAAATTATTTCCATCTTCAGGTGAAGTTCCTGCGTAAAAACCAAACACACCTGATGAAATTTGCATCTGAGTAAAAGCAAAGATTGAATAACATAGTCCCCTTTTTTCTCTTATCTCTTGAAATAGCCTTGAGGACATTCCACCACCAAGAATAATTGCTAATGCTCGAAGTGAGTACCTATCAACATCTATATTATTTAAACCTTCAATACCTAAAACTAATTGAGTTTGTTCTAATTCTCTATCCTCACCACAAAATCCTGTCTTCCAATCAGCTTTGATTTTAGTATGTTGATAATTATGTTTGATACCCGAAAATTTCTCTTCAACATTTTTATAAAGCCATTCTGATTTAACATTGCCAGAAGCAACTACTACCATATTTTCAGGGGCATAATGCTTAGTAAAAAATGATGCAAGGTCAGATTGTTTGAAATTACTTACCGTTTCTTTTGTTCCTAATATAGGTCGCCCAATAGATTGATCTTTAAAAGCAGTTGAAGTAAAATTTTCAAATACCCTATCGTCTGGAGCGTCAAAAGATTGTCCAATTTCTGATATTATAACACCTCTTTCTCGTTCTATTTCATCTTTGGGTAATGTTGAGTTTTTTATTATGTCTGATAAAATATCAACACCTAATTTTGTGTTTTCATGAAGTACCTTTAAATAGTAAGCTGTTACTTCTTTACTTGTATAAGCATTTATATCACCACCTACGTCTTCTATCTCTCTAGCTATTGTTTCTGCATTTCTATTTTTAGTACCTTTAAAAGCCATATGTTCTAACATATGAGCAATCCCACATTGATCTAAAGTTTCTTTTGAACTTCCAGCTCCAACCCACACACCAATAGAAGTACTTTTAATATCAATTGGATCTGTAATCACTGTTAATCCAGTATCTAGAATTTTGTAATTTGCGTTCATATTAGTCTCACATTAGATTTAATAAAATGTTGAACGTCTAAGACGCTTGGATCTATAATTTGAAATTTTTCCTCACTTGACATCATAAATTTCAGGTGAGGTGGAAGTTCTGGTAGAATGTTATTAGCTTTGCTTATTATATCTGGAAACTTAGCAGGATGCGCACAAGCGAGCGAAACTAACGGCATATCATGATTTATTATTTTATCATTTAAAGCCTTCTGAGCAGCCCCATAACCTACAGCACTATGCGGATCTAAAATATAATTGTAATTTGTGTATGCTTTTTTAATTATATCTAAGGTTTCATCGTTTGACACCATGTAAGCTGAAAATAAATTACTTACTTTTGACATTTCATTTTGTGAAATTTGAAAACTACCAGTCTTTTTGAACGTGTCCATTTGCTCTTTAACTCGAAGTGGATCTCTATCACATATTTCAAATAATAATCTTTCAAAATTGCTAGACACTTGAATATCCATACTTGGACTAAACGAAGGAACTACATTCTTTCTTTCCATTATACCATTGTTAAAAAACCTTGTTAATATATCGTTTTGGTTTGATCCACATATTAATTTTGAAACTGGAAGGCCTATTTTTTTAGCCATCCAGCCAGCTAATATGTTTCCAAAATTACCTGTAGGAACTGAAAAAGCAATTTCTTGATCTGGAGCTCCAACTTTTAACCCTGAATAAAAATAATAAACTATTTGAGGCAAAAGCCTTACCCAGTTTATAGAATTAATAGCTGACAAAGAATATTGATCTTTAAATGTCAAGTCTTCAAAACAGTCTTTGACTATTTCCTGGCAACCATCAAAGTCTGTTTTAACTGATAGTGCATAGGCACCTTTTTCATTAATCCAAGTCATCTGTTTTTGTTGAACCTCAGACACCCTTCCGTGAGGGAAAAGTATAAAAATATCAATATTTTCTTTGCCTTTAAACGCTTCTAAAGCAGCAGAACCAGTGTCACCACTAGTAGCGCCTAGAATAACTCCTCTTTTATTTTTATTTTGGAGAGCTTTATTAAAAGCTCTAGATAAAAATTGCATAGCATAATCTTTAAACGCTAAAGTTGGACCATGAAATAATTCTAATATATGTAAATTATCTTCGAACTTATGCAATGACGCCACATCATGATTATTAAAATTCGAATAAGTATCTTCTGACATTTTTAAGACTTCATCTTCAGTTAGACAAGGCGACATAAAAGGGCTCATAATTTTACAAGCTAATTCCGCATAACTAAGGCCTTTCATATCATTAAGATCTGACAGACTAAATCTAGGCCATTCTTCAGGCATAAATAAACCACCGTCTCTTGCTAACCCTGATAAGAGAACATCTTCGTATGAGAGCGAAGACTCACCACCCCTCGTGCTTAAGTATTTAATCTGATTTAGCATTATAAACTTTCTTTTTAAAATGCAATCTTCCTACAGACACATGATATGAAAAATATACAAACAACAATGATAAAGCTAACCCATACCAAGTTATAGCATATGATAAATGTTGATTTCTTAATTTAGGTTTACCTGTAACGCCAATTGGCAGAGTTAGTTTTTTTCCCTGACGTAATGCGTCAATGTAGTAACTTGTGATAAAATTATCAAAGCGTAGTTCTAAAAAATTAAATATTTGTAAAGGTTTTATTGTAAACCAAAAACCTTGTTTCCCATCGTTTTCTGGAACAAAATAACCTTTTTTTTGAGGATATCTTATTATACCCTTCAAAATAATATTATCTTTAATTAAACTAAATTTTCTCTTTTCAGGGTCTCTATAACCTTCAGACACCCAACCTCTATTAACTAGTATTACAGTGTTATTTTTTAGTTTAAAAGGGGTTATGACATGGAAGCCTGCATTACCTTCGAAAGTCTTACCTGTAATATATATTTCATTATTATGTAAAAAAGATCCTTGAATTTCAATTGATTTAAATTCGTCAACATTATTGTCTTTCAATTGAGTTTGATCTTTGATTGGATTAGATTGGCTTTGTAACAAATATCTTTCTATTAAATCCTCTTTCCAAAATAATCGTTTAATTTGCCATGTTCCAAAAGATAACAAAATTAAGAAAACTATTGCTGAAACAATTGATGGCCATAACATTGGCCTGAAATATATGTTCATTACTTGTTTGAAAGCTCCAATTATTTGATAAGTACTAATTTATACTTATCAACCTCCCCACCAGTATATGCAAATAAATAAAAATAACCAAACCACGTCAACAAAATGCCAATACCATGCAGCAGCCTCAAAACCAAAATGATGCTCTGGTGAAAAATGTCCTTTAAGCCCCCTAAACAAACATACAGTTAAAAATATTGTACCAACTAGAACATGAAAACCATGAAAACCAGTTGCCATATAAAATGTTGAGGCATATATACCATCAGTAAATCCGAATGTAGCATGCTGATATTCATAAGCCTGAACAGCAGTGAAAATAGCTCCCAAAATTATTGTTAAAACTAATCCTCTTATAAAATCTTTTCTATTATTATGCTGTAATGCATGATGAGACCACGTTACTGTGCAACCTGATAAAAGAAGGATTAGGGTGTTTATTAAAGGTAGATCAAAAGGATCTAAAGCAACAATATCAGCAGGTGGCCAAACTCCTGTATCTGGATATAAACTAGAATCAAAGAAAGCCCAAAAAAAAGCAACAAAGAACATGACTTCTGAACAGATAAAAAATATCATTCCGTATCTCATACCAATCTGAACAATTGGAGTATGATGACCTTGATATTCTGCTTCTCTTACAACATCTCTCCACCAAAAGAACATAGTAGCAAGCACCATAAACAAACCAGCCATCAAAACATATATTGAATAAGGATACTCGTGCATAAACAAAGTAAGACCCAGGAATAAAGTAAAACCAGCCGCTGAACCTAATGCTGGCCATGGACTTGGTTCAACTAAATGATATTGATGTTTTTGTTCACCGCTCATTACTCTCTCCTTAATTCATATACTTTTATATATATTTTAACTTGGTTTAGTCTAGTAAATTATTTTAATATCCTTACTTTAATTCAACGTAATCTTAATTAGCATTGTAGAATGTATATGATAATGTGATTTCCTTTAAATTTTTAGTATTTTCATCATCATTAATACTAGGATCAACATAAAATGATACTGGCATCTTAACTTCTTCACCTGGTTTCAGAGTTTGTTTTACAAAACAAAAACAATCAACTTTCATAAACACACCTCCTGCCTTAGGCGGGGAAACATTAAAAACCGCTGTTCCAGTGGATGCTTCATCAGATAAATTTTTTGCAGTATAATAAACTATCTCCTGGACACCAGGCTGAACTAAGATTTCTTGTTTAGGAGATCTAAATTCCCAATTTAAATCCGGTGATATATTAGAGTCAAATCTAATTTGGACATTATTATATTGACCGTTTGAACCTGGTGCTAAAGAGGCTCTTTGAACAGTTCCTGCATATCCAGTTACTCTGCAAAACAAATCATATAAGGGCACGGAGGCAAATGAAAGGCCGAGCATAAAAAAGACAACAACAAAGGTCCATCGCAAAGCATTATTATTTTTTTTTGACAAACTTACCGTCATTTATCCTGTTATATCCATTCTTAAAATTGTTATAAGAAAGAAAAGTACAACCAAACTTATTATTATTAATAAGACAGCAATATTCTTAGATTTTCTTTTTGCATAAAAAGTTTTAATGTAATCATCATTTTGATTAGGTTTCATGACACTTTACTAAAAATTATTTAAAATAAACTTATCTAAGCATATACCAGCAAAAATAAAGCTTAAATAAAAAATTGAATATAAAAAAAGACTTTTTTCAGAACCTTCTTTCTTCCTATATAGAAGAATAGCTCTTCTTAAAAACTCAAAGCCTAAAAAAGAAATTGTAATAAAATAAAATGTTCCTGCATAATTTAATGCCCAAGGCATATAAGAAAATGGTATTAATAGACATGAGTATATCAGAATATTTTTTCTTGTAACTTTATCACCCGCAACAATAGGAAGCATAGGTATTTTTGCTGCTTCATAATCATCTTTTTTGATTATAGCTAATGCCCAAAAATGTGGTGGTGTCCATAGAAATATTATCATAAACAAAATGACTGACTCTAAAGATACATTACCTGTTGCACAAACTTGACCTATTACTGGAGGGAAAGCTCCAGCTGCACCACCAATAACAATATTTTGTACAGTATTTCTCTTAAGCCATACTGTATATACAACTGCATAAAAAAAGATTGTAAAAGCTAACAAGCTTGCTGCTAACCAATTTATAGCTAAGCCTATAATCATAATTGATATAATTGAAGAAATAATGCCAAAAGAAAACGCTTCAGATGGAAGAATTTTGCCTAAAGGAATTGGTCTGTCTTTAGTTCTAACCATGATCTCATCGATGTCTCTATCATACCATTGATTAAGTACACCTGAGGCACCTGCTCCTAAAGCTATGGCAAAAATACCAATGCATGCCAAAACTGGATTAATGCTGTAACCTTGAACTGGTATTGCTGTGTAATAACCAACAAAAGCTGTGAACACAACTAAAGACATAACTCTAGGTTTCATTAATTTAAAATAGTCTAATGGTGAGCCATAGACCTCTTCACCTTGGACTATTTCGTTTCTATTAGCTGTTATAACCGGCATTTTATGTTTTAAATCAACCTTATTTAACTTTAGGTATTTCTGCGAAAGTATGAAAAGCAGGTGGTGATGATACGGTCCATTCTAGAGTATTATCAGTAGAACCCCACGGATTTTTTGAAGCTTTTCGTTTTTTAACAAATGCCTCAACAATAACAACTAGGAATATAATTGCACCTAATGCGCCTATGTATGAACCAATTGAGGCAACCATGTTCCATCCAGCAAATGCATCTGGATAATCTACATATCGTCTCGGCATTCCAGCAAGTCCTAAAAAATGCATTGGAAAAAATGTTAAATTTACACCAATAAAAGTAACCCAAAAATGAATTTTAGCTAGACTTTCACTGTATTCATAACCTGTCATCTTTGAGAACCAGTAATAAAAACCAGCAAACAAACCATAAACGGCACCAAGTGATAGAACATAATGAAAGTGGGCTATAACGTAATATGTATTGTGTAAAACTATGTCTAAACCAGCATTTGCCAATACCACACCTGTAACTCCACCAACTGTAA
Organism: Alphaproteobacteria bacterium; assembly: GCA_016777705.1. Taxonomy (GTDB): domain Bacteria; phylum Pseudomonadota; class Alphaproteobacteria; order Puniceispirillales; family Marisalimonadaceae; genus Marisalimonas. The sequence continues at coordinate 8,958 of JADHQW010000063.1, forward strand.
ACAAAAAGATAAAACCAAGTGCCCAATACATCGGAATCTTAAAAACTATAGATCCACCCCACATTGTAGCAATCCATGAAAATATTTTAATTCCTGTTGGAACAGCTATGACCATTGTAGCAGCAGTAAAATATGCTCTAGTGTCAACAGACAAACCAACTGTATACATGTGATGAGCCCAAACAACAAAACCAATCACACCAATTGAAACCATTGCATATGCCATCCCTAGATAGCCAAAAACTGGTTTCCTAGAAAAAGTTGAAATAATTTGACTAACAATTCCAAAAGCAGGCAAAATCATTATATAAACTTCTGGATGTCCGAAAAACCAAAATAAATGTAAAAATAAAATTGGATCTCCACCACCTTCTGGAATAAAGAAGCTTGTTCCAAAATTTCTATCTGTGAGAAGCATTGTTATTGCACCTGCTAATACAGGTATAGCTAGTAATAATAAGAAAACTGTAACTAACATGGACCAAACAAACAACGGCATTTTATGAAGTGTCATCCCAGGGGCACGCATATTAAAAATGGTTGTGATAAAATTGGCGGCTCCTAATATTGAAGATGCACCAGCCAGATGAAGTGAAAATATTGCTAAATCCATTCCCATACCTGGTGAACCAGCAGAGCCTGAAAGTGGTGGATAAATTGTCCAACCTACACCAACTCCACCATCTACGACAGCAGATAAGAGAAGTAATACAAAGCTTGGAGGTAACAACCAAAATGAAATATTATTCATCCTTGGAAACGCCATGTCAGGAGCACCTATCATTATAGGAACAAACCAATTTCCAAAACCACCTATTAATCCAGGCATTACAACAAAGAAAACCATTATAAGGCCATGTGCTGTAGTAAAAACATTCCACATATGTCCATCAGCCATGTACTGAACACCTGGATTCATTAGCTCCATCCTCATATAAATGGACATTCCACCACCAATAAACGCTGCAACTATAGCAAATATGATATACATAGTGCCTATATCTTTATGGTTAGTGGAGTACAGCCATCTCTTTACAAAACCTGATGGTGCTCCATGATGATCATGGCTTGATATTGTATCCGAACTTTGCGACAATGTTGCCATTATTTAATCTCCTTAACTGCTTTTTTTTCCAGGAATGCTAATTTATTAGGACTACTGTTAATTTTATTAGCAAATTTTACTTTAGCTTCTTTTAACCACTGCTCATATTCATCTTTTGGCAGAGCTTGAATAACAATTGGCATATATGCATGATTGACGCCACAGATTTGGTTACATTGTCCATAATATTTTTTCTTACCTAAAGGTACTTCTGTCCAAATTTCATTAATTCTACCAGCTATTGAGTAAACTTGTAACGCTAATGATGGAACAAAGAATGAATGCATTACATCATTACCAG
>JADHQW010000064.1 GCA_016777705.1 Alphaproteobacteria bacterium
GGCGGTATTTCTGTCATATCCCCATCTGGTGATTTAGTTGAATTTGTTAAGTTTGATGACCCTTATATAACTAATATCTGTTTTGGTTCGCAAGATTTGAAAACAGCTTACATAACAGCGTCACATGAAGGTCTTTTGCTTGAAGTTAAGTGGGATAGAGAAGGATTACCTCTAAACTTTCTTAATAAATAATTTAAAATAAGCTTAAAACTTCATCCTTTAAACTTTCTATAATCAATTTTGGATTTTCGTACTTGATATCAGTATTAAAAATTTCAAATTCAAGTTTTGTATTATCGTTTCTTTTAAAAACATATGTCAGATACTTAGATAACTCTAAATTATTATTGTTATTAATATTATTAATTGACTTTCGTCCTGTAGGCCTAAAGTTTTCATCAAATTTAACATTAGAAAATTGAAGTAAACCTAATTTAGGAGATTTTTTTACAAATGTATCTAAGTCTATATCCGTAAAACTGTGATATAAATCTATAATTAATTTGTGATTATTATTTTTAACTAATTTTAGACAGCTAGAAATAGAATTAAAATGTCCTTTTTTTAAAATTTCCCAACTTCCTATAGGTTCAATTCCTAGAGTTAAATTAAGTTTAGAAGCTTTTTCAAATAAAGAGTTTATTTTATTTAAACTGTCTCTTCTAATGTTTTCTATTAGTAACTTGTTACCTGTTGAAACAAACTCATTAATAACAGGATTAGGTCCGCCCATTATTCCACCTGAAATAACGCAAATCAATTCCGGATTTAAAACTTTAGCAAAGTTTAAAACTTTTTCATTTTGCTTGAAATAATATGGGTCAGTAAAATAACCAACTGAATTGATACTGGTTACATTAATACGGTTTAAAGCTAACTCTTGTTTAAGTTTGTTCACTCCAAATTCTTCAATAAAATCAGCATGTAATCCAATGTTTTTAATGCCAGATTTAATAATTGTCTCAATAAATTCAAAAGGGTCAATATTTTTAGGCCACATATAAGAATTTATTGATAATTTACTATCTAAAAAATCACGGTAATTGAATTTCATTTATTTGTTAACTTTTGTGATAGTATTGAATTTCCAAAAACATACATCCTTCATCTGATCTAAATGGTCCATGATTAGTTCCAGGAGGACGGCATGCATAAGCTGGGCTTTGAGTAGTTGATTTTTTATTACCTGGTAAATCATTTCCTAGTGTAATTGAACCTCTTATCATGTAAACTTCTTCCCAATAATCATGAACAAAAACTTCAGTATTAAACGATCCAGGTAAAAACCTAATTAACCTTGTTCTTACACCAGTCTTTTTATTTTCATCTAAACTTCCCGATAACATTTTCATTTCAATTCCAGGTCCTGCTCCAGGAGCTAGTTCCCAACCTTCATTAATATCTATTTTTGAAAAATCAAAAGCGCTTTTTAACATTTAATGTTCCTTTTTGTTTATAATTTTTTGTAAGTCATCAAACCATTTTATGTTAGAGGTATCGTTTTCCACCTTTGAATTTAATATTTTTTCAATTAATAAATTAACATCATGTTTAGCTTCGATTTTATTTTCAATTAAATTAAAAGATTTGTCACATATTTCTTTTTCTGTCATTGGATTTTCAGGGTCACCTTTTGCGTGAATATTTGTTTTTTTTATACTTAAACCGTTCTTAAATTTTACATTTATTGAAGCAGAATAGTTTCTAGGAAAATTTTTTGACATTTTCTTATTCTCAATAATTTTTATTTTACTTATGATATTTTTGACTTGTATTTTTTTAAGATAGCTAATGTTAAAGTATTCATCCATAATTTTTCCATAAATTAAAGATAAAGCACAGCAATGTTGTAAAGAAAACTTGCCTTCAATATTATTTTTAGGTTCTTTTTTGTCACAGAATTCAATAGCAGTTGAATAGGTTTCAATTTCAATTTTTTTAATTTCATCAAATGTTACATTTTTTTTATCGGCTTCTTGTTTTACATATAAGGATACACCTATAACTGGATGGCTATGCCTGCATGCTGGCCAAGGTTTATTACTAATTTCATTTATCAAATGAATGTTTTCTTCTTTTACTAATTCATTATATTCGATTTTTTTTGCATATCCTTTTAAAAAACCCAATTCCCCTTCAATCATGTCAATTGGTGCTCTTGTATCATGTTGAGCCATATATGCAGCAGTAACCCCGCATTTTGAGGCGTTAGCAAGAGCGTATTGTTTAGCTTCGCCTTCTCCTTTTCTACATTGCCAAATCCCACTAGATGTGATTGTAGCAAGGTTTAAAGAGTTCTTTAAATTTTCTGTAAAACTTTTTTTATCATTATTAACGTTTAATATATAACTAGATGCTGTAGCTGCACCAAAAACCCCACATGTTGAACTTGAATAAAATGTTTTGTAATGTTCTGGTCCTAAACAATTACCCATTCTTATAGCGGCTTCGTAGCCTGATATAATTGCAATTAAAAAATTTAATGTAGTTACTTTCTTATGAGAAGCTGTTGCAATTGCTGCTGGTATGATAGTGTCCCCTGGATGTATTATAGATGTTCTATGAACATCATCTAACTCTAAAATATTTCCAACTGAAGCATTTATAAAGGCACTGTCAAAAACACTTAATTGTTTTTTATCAAATAAATTAAGTGATTTTCCATTTGGAAGTATCTTTTGTAAATTATTAAATGGCTTTGCTTGTTCAGTAAAAGTCCCAGCAACTGAGTAACCAATCCAATCAATAATTTCTAATTTTGCCTTTTTAATAGATAATTTATTCGGTTTCTTAATTAATTGATTTACAAATTTATCTATCATTTGAATTTTCATATTACTATAAGTATCATTAAATCATATACTAAACATCATTTTAAAAAATGTTAATGTTAATTAAATACATTTGCCATTAATCAATTTAACTGATTATAATATTTATTATAAGTTAATTATAATTAATGGAGATATTAGATGTTTGAAACAACAAGACGTAATTTTTTAAAGAATTCGGCTTTAGTTGCAGCTTCTGCTTCTCTTAGTCAATCTTTTATTGCGGATGCATTTGCGTCTGACCCTCTTAAAATTTGGACTATTGGAGTTGCAAAAGTAACTAAAACTTGGGATGAGATGGGAAAGCAAGCAGGAGTTCCTCTTGTGTATTCAGCTAAAAGTGGTTCAGCTGACCAAGCAATACAAAAGTTTTTCGTTGGAGACGGTCAAAAGTTATATGACGCTATTACTGATAATGGTGGTGGTCAAGAAGATGCTATGTCTGACAATAAGGCAATTGTACCTCTTGATGTTTCAAAAATAAAAAATTGGAAAAATTTAATTCCTGCTTATAACGAAGGTAATGTAGCTGCTAATACAATTCGTAATAAAAAAGGTGAAATAGTAGGGGTTCCATATATTTCTAACGCTGATTCAATGGCCTATAATAAAAGTAAAGTTGGTGGTGATATTGATACTTGGGACGCTCTTTTTGATAGTCAATTTAAAGGTTATGCTGCAATGCAAAATGACTCTGGACCTACATTGACAACAACAGCTGTTTATTTAAAAGAATCTGGTAAACAAGATATTGTTAATCCTTCAGACATGTCAAAATCAGAAGTAAAAGGTGTTTGTGAGTTTTTAATCAATATGAAAAAGAAAGGTCAATTTAGAACTTTCTGGGATGGCTTTGGAAATGGTGTTGACCTTTTAGCAAGTGAAGAAGTGCTAGTATCGTCCTGCTGGGAACCAATTGCAGTGATAGCAGCAAAAAAGGGTGCTGATATTCATTATGGTACAATGAAAGAAGGTCATCAAACTTGGAATAATGTATGGATGTTAACAAAAGGTGGTAAACAAAGAGGTCAAGAAGATAATTTTTATAAATTAATGGATCTATATTTATCTCCTTGGTTTGGTGCGAGAACACTATCTGGACTTGGATTTACACCGCAAATGACAGGTGTTAATGAATATGTTAATGCTAATCCAGGCGATTTCGATGCTAAGAAAAAAGCTGCCATTGCTCAAAGATTAAAAAATAAAGCTGCAAGAATGGCTGTTAAAGGAAATTCTTGGCAAAACTTATACCCTAAAGAATTAAGGGCATATCAAGATTGGTGGGCTAAAGTCCAAGCTGCTTAATTTATAAAACTATATATACAACCCTGTTAATCAGGGTTGTATTTTTTATTGGTTCTTTAATGTTTAATTCCAAAAATAATTTACTTTTCAAAATCCCAGTCATTTTTATGATTATATTTTTTGTACTTCCTTTGCTTTTAACAGTTGTATGGAGTGTGTTTGAAAGGACTATGTTTTGGATGGAGCCAGGATTTACTCTTTTTTCTTATGAAAATTTCTTTTTTTCATCACGACTTGAAAATTTTCTTTCTTCAATGTTTCACTCCTCTATTTCTGTTATTTGTGCTTTTTTTATAGGTTTTCCCATCGCGATATTTATTAGACGTAGAGTAAAAAAAGTTGCTCAACATAGAGTAATGTTACTTTTTATTCTTCCTTTCATGGTTTCTGAAATTATTAGAATATTTGCTTTAAGACCTATTCTTTCTAGGAACGGTGTTCTGAATTCACTTCTTATGGACTTCAATTTTATAGATACACCAATTTCTGCATTCGTATTTACACCAACGGGTGTTGTAATTGGAGAGATTGTTTCTTTTTTGCCATTTATGATTTTTTCAACTTTTTTAGCTTTAGAAGCTATCCCAAATTATATATTTGAAGTCTGTGCAGATTTAGGTGTGAATAGAAGAAGAATGTTTAAAGATATTCTTTTACCTCTGGCTGCTCCAGGTCTGTTTGCTGGAAGTGTTTTTATCTTCGTAAATGGTATAGGCATAGCGTTAATACCAACAATATTAGGTGGTCCAGGTTCGGTTAATGCTGGTCTTATAGCTACTCAAGCAATAATTGCGCTTGATTTTCCTTTAGCAATGGCAGTAAGCGCAATTATGATGTTTACCTTAATGGGATTACTTTATATAGGTCATAGGTTATTTAATTTAACAAAGTTATTGGAGCCAATTAGTTAATGTCATTAAGAGATGATTTTCAACCTAGATGGAAGTTAACTTTAAAGTGGGGATGGCTATCATTTGCTGTTTTTATCTTAATGGCACCAGTATTTTATACTATGTATATTTCTTTTAATGAGCTTGGCTTTGGCGCAAAATACTATATTTTTACTTTTCAATGGTATGAAAGTGTATTTTCTGACAAACAGTTAATTGGTTCATTAGGTTGGACTATGTTACTGGCAATAATAACTTTACCCATTGTTATACCCTTTGGATTGTTATCAGCAAAGTTATATAAACAAAGTCAACATAAAGTTGGTATTGTTTTTGTCTTACTGTCTCCATTATTTGTTCCAGCTGATATTTTAGGTTCTGCCTTATTAGTTTTTTTTAAAAACTTGAATAAATTTTTTACACTTATTTCAGAATACACAGGCATTTATGCTTTAGAGTCATGGTTTGACTTAGGTATAATGACAGCTGTTATTGGTTTGATTGTATATACATTACCATATGTTTTTGTTGTCATTATGATTACTATGGCTCGTTATAAAGTAGAGCAAACAGAAGCTGCAAGAGATTTAGGTGCTTCGGCTTGGCGAGCTTTTTGGGAAATTGAATTCCCTCAAATAAGAGCGGGTGTTTTTAGTGCGTGTGCATTTGTTGTTATTTTAACGTTTAATGAATATACAAGAACAAGCCTTCTAAAAGGAGGTTTTGATACTTTTACATCAGTATTAATTTCTCAAATGTTAAATACAGGAATGTCAGAAGAATCTTACGCAATGGCTTCAATCGTCAGTTTGGTAGCTATTATAATTGTGTCAATAATTTTGATTGTAACTGCAATTAAAACTGAAGAATTAGAAAAAATAACAAGAGTTGTAAAAGAACCTAACAAATAATTTTTTGGAGTAAAAATTTGGCTAAAACCAATGCAATTGAAGTAAAAAACTTAGTTAAAACTTATGGAAATGTTTACGCATTAAAAAATGTTGATTTAAACATAGCTGATGGTGAATATTTTGTTCTCTTGGGTCCAAGTGGTGGAGGTAAAACCACATTATTAAGATCTATAGGAGGCTTTATTAGACCTGATAGTGGTTCAGTTAATATTAAAGGCCAAAATGTTGATGATTTACCTCCTGATAGAAGGCCAACATCGATGGTTTTTCAAGGTTTTGCATTATTTCCTCATATGAATGTTTCTCAAAATATTGGCTATGGACTTAAATTAAAATCAATTGATAAAAATGTCATTGAAAATAAAGTTAATAAAATGATGGATTTAGTAGGTTTAAAAGGTTTGTCTAATAGAATGCCACATGAACTTTCTGGTGGTCAACAACAAAGAGTACAGCTAGCAAGGGCGCTTATACTTGAAAATGATGTATTGCTTTTAGATGAACCTTTATCAGCATTAGATGCTCAATTAAGAAAAGATATGTGTATTGAACTTAAAAGGCTCCAGAAGACAGTTGGTATAAGTTTTGTTCATGTTACACATAATCAAGAAGAAGCTATGTCAGTAGCTGACAGAATAGCTATAATTGCTGACGGTGAAATGGTTGAGCAGGGTACCCCAAAAGAAATTTATAGTAATCCCAAAAACAAATTTACTGCGGAATTTATTGGAGAAAAAAATATTTTTGAAGGAAGAATTAAAGATTTTAATAAAACAAAAGTAGTTGTTGATATTGATAATGATAATATTGAAATTGCAAACAACAATTATAAAGTTGAAAAAAATCAAAAAGTAAGTTTGTCAATAAAATCAGAATCTATTCAAATAAAAAAAATGTCTAAAACTAATTCTAAGGTTTCAAATAATCAAATTGTAGGTAAAATATCTGAGATTACATTTTTAGGTCAATTTGTAAGGTATTTGGTAGTATTAAATAACAATCAAGAGATACAAGTTAGATCTTATGAAGAAATAGTAAATCTAAAAGTTCATGATACAGTTTCATTAAGCTGGAAATTAGAAGATTTTCTTCTTCATCAAAACTAATTTAATTCGGAGGTGAAGTGAGATAAGGGATTAAGGCTTCACCATTAGTTCCTTCTTCTTTGATAAACCAATCTCCAATTTGGCTAGAAGTCATAAAAGTTACATCATCTCTTTTTTTAAGTTCTTGAATGGTTTTTTTGAAGTAATGAAAATTTTGAGGTACTCCAACAATATGTGGATGTAATGCCAAAGTAATAATTTTAGTATTTGATAATTTTTCTTCATCAAAAACTTCTAGTGTTGCATTAACTCTTTTATACATTTCATCACAAGAATTGTTTTGAACTGTCCATATAGGTACATCATTTAATTCAAATGTGTAAGGCATTGCTAAAAGCGGCCCAGATTTTGTCCTCATCCAACATGGTAATTCATCAATTAGCCAGTCATGCAAAAACTCAATGCCATTGTCTTTCAATAATTCAGGTGTATTTTCTGTTTCACCACCACCAGGCCCAAACCAACTCCTTACCGGCTGTCCGGATAATTCTCTGAGCAATTTTAAGCTTTTTTTAATCACTAATTCTTCGTTATCTACAACTCTTAATGATTCTTGAAACCAGCCGTGGCCTACTAATTCCCAATTTAAATCACAAACTTCTTTAAAAGCTGAAGGATATATTTCTGCGACTTGAGCATTGATAAATGCAGATACTGGAATATCGTTTTCTCTTAAAAGTTTAATTAACCTAGGTAAACCAACTCTCATTCCATATTCAACCCAAGAATAGTTTGGCAAATCTGGGGGATCAGATACTTTTCCATGTGGTGGAGGCAAAATACCTCTTGGCATGTTTTTATCAAAAGGCCAATACTCTATATTCATCACAACATGAACGATTAAAGGTTTATTATTAGGAGGAGAGAGTTTTTTTCTACTTGAAGCTAGTTCATAAGGAACTCTTGGGTTTGGCCACATAAAATATACCTTTCAAAAATTATATTATTGCAATATTTCTTCAAAATAAGAAGAAATTCTTAATAAAAAATGATCATTCATATTGGGGGCAAGTAGTTGTAATGAATAAGGTAATTTCCCTTTATAATAATAAGGTAAAGAAATAGAAGGTAAATCACAAATATTTGCCAAAGAAGTAAAATTAGCTTGATTTTTTGGAACGTCTGTTTTTATTTCAAAAGCTCTTTGTGGAGTAGTCGGCATTATTATCAAATCATAAGACTCAAAAAAAGCATTAACTTTATTTTTTAATTCTTTTAATTCTTTTTTAATATTATTTAACGTTAATAGTTCAATATTTTTGCCATATATTAGGCTATTTCTGAGGTTTTTGCTTATGTTACTTCTTTCATTTTCTAATAATGTTTTTAAATTTAAAGCACCTTCATTTTCAACAATTTTTAATAAATATTTTCTATGAATGTCTGGTTTCCAATATTTTAAATTTTTGATTTCAATGTCTATTTTATATTTTTTTAACTCAGAAATAATATAGTTAAATCCTGCAAGTACATCTTCATTTAATTTGTCTTCAAAAATTTCTTTTGGTATTAAGCATTTAATATTTTTATTTGTTTTAATATAATCCTTAAAATTTTTATGATCTTTTCCATATAATTCGTATAAGTTGTTAATATAATTAGTGTTGTTACTCATAAACCCTATTGTGTCGTATGTGTGACTTAATAGTTTTAAGTTTTTATTATTAAAAATGAACTGTGAAGGTTTAAAGCCAACAATGCCGCAATATGATGCAGGTATTCTTATTGATCCCATTGTGTCAGTGCCCAATGAATAATCAACTAATCCAGACGAAATAGCTGCAGCAGAACCTCCTGAAGAACCTCCAACAGAAAAATCTTCATTAATTGGATTTATACACCTTCCATAATAACTAGATGATGTATCACCTCCAAAAGCTGCTTCGTCCATATTGGTTGAACCAATTATAATACCACCATTTGTTTTAATCATCTCTATTATAGCATCGTCAATATTAGAGATTGTATCTTGAAAATCTCTAATACCTCCTGTGAAAGGAAATGATTTTACTCGTATATTAGGCTTGATCGCAAACAATTTACCATCGATTTTAGAAATTTGATGTATTCTCTGATCGTATATTCTTGCCTCATCTAAAGCATTAGATTTATCAGTATATATAAATATTTTATTATTTTTGTAAGTATCTAATTTTTTAAAAAAATTAAATACTTCTGAAACTGATTTAATCTTATTTTTCATTCTGTTAATGTAAGTTTATAAAAACTTTTTATAAAGGACTTTTTTAATGTCATATGGGCAGGTGTTTAATTTACTTAAAGAAAAAAATTTAAAAAATTGGTTATTATATACTAAACATGATTTTGTTAACTTGCTTTCGTCTGATTCTTTAGAAGAAAAATATTTTTTAAATTATTTAATTCAAGATTACTTATTTTTAATCCAATTTTCAAAGGCTTGGTCTCTTGCTGTATTAAAATCAGATACACTTGAAGAAATGAAAATTTCTGCAAACACAGTAAATGACTTAATTAATTTTGAAATGGAGCTTCATATAAAATTATGTGGCTCATATAACATTTCAAAAAATGATCTTGAAAGTGCAAATGAAGAAAATGAGAATATTGCTTATACTAGGTATGTTTTAGAGTTAGGTTATTCAGGTGATTTTCTTGATTTATTATCAGCGCTTGCGCCTTGTATACTTGGATATGGTGAAATTGGAATGAATGGTAAGAATTTAAAGATTAAAACTCCTATGTATCAAAAATGGATTGATACATATTCAAGTGATGAATACCAAGATGTTTGTAAAAATGTAGCAAATCTAATTGACCAAGCATTTTTGCTCAGATTAGGAAGTGATTATGTAAATACATATAAGTGGAATAAGGTTAACAAAATATTTAATAAAGCGACTTTATTAGAAATAGACTTTTGGAATATGGCTTTAAAATAAATAGAGGATACTTATTATAAGTATCCTCTATTTATTGAATTTTATGAAAAGTTATTTTGTGCAACTGTCATTGCTACAAGCATCGGTATTGATAGCATTGTATTAGTTCTTGAAAAAAGCATTGCTTTTCTAGCAGCCTTTGCTTTTGTATCTGCATCAACTTCAATAATACCCAATGCTCTTT
>JADHQW010000065.1 GCA_016777705.1 Alphaproteobacteria bacterium
AAAAAAGAGCGTCATGTAAAGGCATTAATTTTTTATTAATTTCTTGAGCAGTATTAATATCACCTTGCTTCCAAGCGTTGTGCATTCGTGATAATAAATTAGGTGCAATATTGGCTGTTACAGAAATACACCCATGACCCCCCGCAGCTAAATAAGCTAAAGCTGTTCCGTCTTCACCTGAAAATTGAATGAAATTATCACCAATAATATTTTGTAATCTTGTAGGTCTAGTTAAATCAGCGGTTGCATCCTTAACTCCAACAATAAATTGATCTTGAGCTAATTTTGCCATTGTTTCATCAGTCATTTGAATAACTGAACGACCGGGAATATCATATATAATGATAGGTTTAGAGGCATGTTTAATTAATTCATTATAATGAGCTAAAAGCCCAGATTGAGTTGGTTTATTATAATAAGGTGTCACAACTAATAAACCATTAGCACCTGCAGAACATGCATGTTTAACAAAATCAACAGCTTCAGAAGTTGAGTTTGAGCCCGCACCCGCAATAACAGGAACTCTTCCATTTGATTGCTCAATACAAACTTCAATTAATTTTTTATGTTCATCGTGAGATAAGGTTGGAGATTCTCCCGTCGTTCCAACGGGAACTAATCCATGTGTTCCATTGTTTATCTGGAAATCAATTAGTTCTTTGTAAGATGAATAATCAACTTTATTATCTTTAAATGGCGTTAAAAGAGCCGTGTACGAACTATGAAAAAGCATAAAATTCTCCAATATAAATAACGTTTGTATATCATAGACATCTCATTTAAAATTAACAAGGTTAACTATAAAGATTATTTTAGGATTTAATTAATTATGGAAAATAACGTATCGTTAGAAACAATATTAAATGCTGCTAAAAGGTTAAAAGGGAAAATAGTAAAAACTCCCTTATTAAGATCCGACTACATCGACAAAAATTTCAATACTAAATTATTTTTAAAAGCAGAAAACCTTCAGACAGGAGGTGCATTTAAATTTAGAGGAGCAATGAATACTATTTTACAATTATCAAAGGAAGAAAAACAAGTTGTAGCTTGGTCAAGTGGAAATCATGCACAAGCGGTTGCCGCAGCAGCTAAAATAACAGGTCGAAAAGCAACAATAATAATGCCTAAAGATTCTCCTCAAGCCAAATTAGATGGTACTGCTTTTTGGGGACCTTCAATAGTAACATATGACAGAACAAATGAATCCAGAGAACAAATTGGAAGAAAATATGCTAAAAAGCTAAATGCTACAATAATACCTCCCTTTGACGATATAAATGTTATAAATGGACAAGGTACTGCTGGATTAGAATGTAATGAGCAATTAACAGACATTGGAGTTATTCCAGATATTGTTTTATGTTGTTGTGGGGGTGGTGGATTAATTGCCGGTTTAAGTACAGCTGTTAAGGCTAAATTTAAAAATACTAATATCTACTCAGTTGAACCAGAACATTTTGATGATACTAAAAAATCACTTTTAGAAAATAAAATAATAGTAAACTCTATGATCAATACATCTATATGTGATGCCCTTTTAGCCAATAAACCTGGAGACATTACTTTTCCTATTAATAAAAAAAATCTTACCTCAGGAATTTCAGTTACTGATGAAGAAGCTTTGATTGCAATGCATTCAGCATACAAACATTTTAAAATCGTACTAGAGCCAGGTGGAGCAGTAGCCTTAGCCGCTGCAATTTCAAACAAAATAAATATTAATAATAAAAATGTTTTAGTAATTGCATCAGGTGGAAATGTAGACAAAAATGTTTTCGAAAGTTGCCTTAAAACACAATCTATTTAGAATTAAGAAGTAATATATCTTATTACTTTTTCTTTACTAGGTCTTCTTCTTTCAACGGGTGTTTTATCTTTATCACCAATATATATAAATCCTGCTATTTTATCAGTGTCAGGATTGCCTCCAAGCTCTTTAATCATTGAACTGTTATACGCATACCATTCAGTTAACCATTGAGCGGCATAACCTAGAGATTGAGCAGCTATAAGAAGATTAGAACAAACAGCACCGGATGACAATTGCATCTCCCAAAAAGGTATTTTAGGATGTGAAACTGGTTTAAACAAAACGGCAATAACAACGCTTGCCCTACAAAGCCTACTTCGTTCGTAATTGATTTCATCTTCAGATGCATCAGGGTTATTTAATTGATATTCTTCTGCTAAAATATCATTACCAATCCTTAGTTTTGCGTCTCCCTTGATAGCAATTAGTTCCCAAGGATTTAAAGCACCGTGATCTGGTACTCTGATGCCACAGCTTAAAATATCATCCAGATCATCTTCATTTACTTGGTTGCAGATCATATTTTTAGCAGTTATTGATCTTCTGCTTTGTAAAAATTTTATTATATTTTTCATTTAGTTAATTTACTATAAAAAGCTTTACTTGTTAAAAATAATAATACAAATGTTATATTTTAATTACATACTTTTGAAAATTTAACAATGTATAATGATCCAACAATTATTATTATAATTATATTGGCTGTATTAGCAGGTGGTTTAGTAAAAGGAACCCTTGGATTTGGAATGCCTATGGTTGCACTACCCATAATTGCATTTATTATTCCGCCAACAACGGCAATGATACTTCTTTGCGCACCTATATTCTTAACTAATTTTTTACAAATTAAGTTTAGACAAGGTGTAAGTAGTTATAGATTTTTACCAATGTTTTTAAGTTTAATTATAGGCTTAATTATAGGCGCACGTCTTATTCTTGAAATTGATGTAAATACAATCACACAGATAATTGCAGTTTCAATTATTTTTGCAGCATTAGTAAATTGTTTTGGAATAAAAATAAAAAACATTAATAAAAATCATGAGAATACTATTACATCTCTTATAGGTTTTGGGTCTGGTATTTTAGGAGGTTTATCTACGTTCTATGGGCCACCAATGTTAGCATACTTAGTTGCGGTCGATTTACCAAAAGAGAAGTTTGTGAGAACAGTTTCCACTATGTATTTTATTGGATCGTTTCCTCTATATGGATCTTTAATATATTATGGATTTGCTACTAAAGAAGATCTTATATTTAGTTTAATCTTAATTATACCAGCATTTATTGCCCAACAAGTAGGAACAAAAATAAGAGATAAGTTTAACCAAAAGCAATTTAGAATATGTATTTTGATAACTTTAATAATACTTGGATTTTCTTTATTAGTTAAAACTTTATAAAAAATTTACTTATTAAAAAAACTTACTATTTTTAAACTTAATGACACAGAAGGTCCAATAAAGATTGCAAATATCAAAGTACCAATACCTAAGGTTCCACCAAGGATCCATCCTAAGAAAACCACAAAAAATTCTATACTAAATCTTACTAAACTAATTGGCTTATTATATTTTTTTGATATACCAGTCATTAAACCGTCTCTGGTTCCAGGTCCAAGATTGGCAATTAAATAAATACCACTCCCAAAGCCGACTAAAAATGTTCCAAAAAAAGATAAAAATAATCCATTAAAAAAATTGTTTAAAAAATATAAAAAAGGAATTGTGCCCCCCATTGTCATAGCAATAATAAAAATATTCATTACTGTACCTAGTCCAGGTTTTAACTTAAGAGGCAACCACAGAAATAATACAATAACGCTTACGATAAAAGTAGATAGACCAATACCAATATCTATTTTTTTAGCGAAACCTTCTGCCAGGACAGTCCAAGGTGTAACCCCATATTGAGACACAACTAAAATACTTTCTCCTAACCCAAATATGAAGAGCCCTATACAAAGAATAGTAAATGTTTTTATTGATGGTTTTAAGTTATTTGGTTTAGAAGAACTCCAATCGACTAAAGGAACTGAACTAACAAGAAATATTTTTAAGAAAGATTTTAAATTCAAATTTAAAAAGTTCATAAAGTTATCTAAACTTTATATTTGATCTATTTAGCTCTTTAATATTTGTGCATCCCATTAACTTCATATCTCTTTCTAATTCGCTACGATACAAACCTAAGGCTCTTTCAACACCTGCTTGACCGGCAGAAGCAAGAGCATATAAATACATTCTTCCTCCAGAACAGGCTTTAGCACCAACTGATAGAGCTTTGAGGATATGAGTGCCTCTTTGAATTCCACCTTCACAAATAACATCAATCTTGTCACCCACAGCATCAACAATTTCAGCCAGTTGATCAAATGGCGCCCTGGCTCCATCCAACTGACGTCCTCCATGATTAGAAACCATTATACCTGTACAACCAATGTCAACAGCTTTTTTGGCATCTTCGACACTCATTATACCTTTTAGAGCAAAATGACCTCCCCATTTTGAACATAATTTTTCAGCATCTTTCCAATTCATTGACTGATCTAACATGGAAGAGAAATAAGAACCTATAGAAGTAGCTGTATTAGTACCTTCACTCACATGGTCTTGTAGTTGAGGTAGTTCAAATTTTGGTTTTGTTAAATAATTAATTGCCCACATAGGTTTAGACGCAAAACTAAAGAGACTAGACAAAGTTAATCTTGGAGGAGATGTAAACCCTGTTCTTAAGTCTCTTTCACGATTACCACCAGTAATAGTGTCTACAGTTAAAGCTAAAACGTCAAATTTAGCTGCTTTAACTCTCTCAAGCATGTTATCATTAAGACCTCTATCTTTATGAAAGTAGAATTGAAACATTTTAGGTGTCGATACTATAGATGATATTTCTTCAACACTTACTGTTCCCAAAGAAGAAACACCAAACATAGTACCAAATTTCTGAGCTGCTTTTCCTACCGCTCTTTCACCCTCATAATGAAATAATCTCTGAAGAGCTGTAGGTGCGCAGTAGAATGGTAAATCAAGTTTTTTTCCAAAAATAGTTGTTGATAAGTCAACATTTTCAACACCCCTTAAGACATTCGGGATTAAATCTGCATCGTTATAAGCTGCTGTATTTCTGTTATAAGTGACTTCATCATCTGCTGCCCCATCAATGTAATGAAAAATAGGAGAAGGTAGACGTTTTTTTGCTAGTTTTCTAAAATCTTGAAAATTATAGCAATCATTTAAATTCATTTAATATCCTTTACATAGATTAGAGTAGTAAGTATTTTTAAAAGTAATAAATTTACTAAAACTGATGAAAATAAAAACATATAAGTTTTTTAGATTTTGTCTATTCAATTTTTATTTAAGGTAAACAAATGACACAAATTAAAAAAGTTGAAATACATGAATTTACACATTCTGTAAAAAACCTAGGCTTATTGACTAATGCCAACACAATTGGCGCTGTAGGTTATGCAAAAGGTCAAATTACTAAAATGGATAAATATGCCATAGTTGTAGAAACTGATGATGGATGTAGAGGTGAATATGTTACACATTGGGGAGGTAATCAAGCTGCTTGTGCCCAATCAAAAATGCTAGCACCTAAATTATTAGAATATAATGCAGAGGAGAGAGAAAAAATCTATGATGATTTCAAAAGAGAATTAAGACAATTTGATCATATGGGTCATGGCCCTCTAGATATAGCATTATGGGATTGGGCTGGAAAAAAATTAAATTGTTCTATTAGTATTTTACTTGGAAGCTATAGAAAGCGTCTTCCAGCTTACGCAAGTACATATCATGGTGATAGAAACGGCGGTTTAGATAGCAAAGAGGCTTTTGGTGATTTTGCTTTTCAATGTTTAGATATGGGTTATAAGGCGTTTAAAATACACGGGTGGCATGAAGGAAACGCAAAAGAAGAAGCTGAAAATGTACTTTACGTTGCAAAACATGTTGGAGATAAAATGACTTTGATGCTTGACCCTGCCTGTCAATTAAGAACATTTGCAGATGCCCTTTATGTTGGAAGAGCATGTGACGATGCTAATTTTTTTTGGTTAGAAGACCCTTACAGAGATAGCGGTGTTTCAGCATTTTCTCATAAACGTCTCAGGGAGATGATAAAAACTCCAATATTACAAACTGAGCATATTAGAGGAATTGAGCCTAAGTGTGACTTTTTAATTGCCGGTGGAACTGACTTCTTAAGATCAGATCCAGAGTATGATATGGGAATAACTGGAGCAATGAAAATATCTCATTTAGGTGAAGCATTTGGAATTGATGTTGAAATTCATGCTTGTGGCCCAGCACATAGACATGTAATGGCAGCTACTAGAAATTCAAATTTCTATGAAGTTGCACTTGTTGGTCCTGATTGTCCCAACACAATGGCACCAGTTTATACTTGTGGCTATACAGATATGATAGATTGCATTGAAAGCGACGGTTGTGTTCCTGTTCCAACCGGAATTGGATTAGGGGTTACTTATGATTGGGATTACATCACAGCAAACACAACAAATATAAGTATATATGAGTAAATAAATTAAATGTCTGAAAATAAAATTTTACTAATATTAGGAAATCAACTGTTTCCTATTGAACACATTAAAAAAACTAAAGTAAAATCAATTTTTATGGCAGAAGATTTTGGCTTAACAACTAAACATAAACATCATAAATTAAAAATATTAATGTTTCTTTGGTCAATGCGTCAATATAGAGACAATTTAATTAAAAATGGATTTAACGTATATTATCATTCTATTGAAGATGATGATTTTAAAGACGGTTTTGAAAAAAAATTCCTTAAAGTTGTAAAAAAAGAAAGCATTAATATTGTTAAATGTTTCGAAGTTGAAGACCATTTTTTTGAGACACAATTAAATGATTTCATAAATAAAAATAATTTAAGTTGTGAAATTATTCAAAGCCCAATGTTTATCACATCAAGATTGGAATTTGAAAACTTCGCTTTAAGTCAAAAAAAAACTATAAGAATGGCTAGTTTTTATCAAAAAATTAGACAAAAACTCTGCATTCTTACTGATGAAAATAATAAACCTATAGGAGGGAAATGGTCTTTTGATGAAGAAAATAGAAAAAAAATACCTAAAAACATTGAAATTCCATCTTTTCCAATTATTCAAAAAGACAATAAATTTAAATCATTAAAATCAAAAATAAACTCTACATTTCATGGACACCCAGGCTCTTTAGACTATTTATGGATGCCAACAAATAGAAAAGATTCTTTGGAATGGTTAGATCTTTTCCTAGAGAATAAATTTTCAAAATTTGGTGATTATGAAGATGCAATAAGATTTGAAAATAATTTTTTATTTCATAGTGCTTTAAGCCCAGTTCTTAATATGGGCTTATTAACTCCAGATGAAGTTGTAAATAAAGCTTTAGAGTTCTCCAAAACACATTCTATACCAATAAATTCTCTAGAAGGTTTCATTCGTCAAATTATAGGTTGGAGAGAGTTCATAAGAGGTGTCTATCATTATAAAGGGAATGAAGAAATTAAATCAAATTATTGGAAACATGATAGAAAGCTCACTAATCATTGGTATGAAGGGAAAACTGGTATAACTCCACTTGATGATGCTATAAAAGATTGTATAAAATTTGGATACACTCACCATATACCAAGACTTATGATAATTTGTAATATTATGAACTTATCAAAAATCCATCCTAATGAAATTTATAAATGGTTTATGGAAATGTTTGTAGATTCTTCAGATTGGGTCATGGTACCAAATGTCTATGGAATGGGAACATTTGCTGATGGAGGAATATTTGCAACTAAACCATACTCATGTGGTTCTAACTATATATTAAAGATGAGCAATTATAAAAAAGACAGTTGGTGTGATATAGTTGACGGTTTATATTGGAAATTTATGAGTGATAATATCTCTCATTTTAAAAGTAATCCTCGACTTTCAATTCTAGTAGGTTCTTTAGAAAGAATGAATATAGATAGAAAAAGATTGATTTTTGACAAAGCCTCTAATTTTATAACAAATATGACAAAAAAATAAAACTTCACAAAAATAATTTAATTCTTAAAGTATTTATATAATATATTTATGGGATTAATTATGTTAAATCAAATTCCTAAGATAGACTTTAATTCATTGTCCAATGAAAGCCATAATGGCTATCAAATTGAACAAAAGAAATTAAAGAAAGCTGTTACAGATTACGGTTTCTTAATAATAAAAAATTATCCTATAAACTTTCAAAATATTAATAATGTTTTTGCTTTATACAGAGATTTTTTTAAGCAAGATTTAGATGAAAAAGACAAAGTAAACATGTCCAAAACATCATCAAATAGAGGTTGGGGTGGAATAAAAGCAGAACAAGTTAATGCAGATTTTAATCCAGATAATAAGGAGATATTTGACTGTGGACCGAATATTAAAGTCAACCATCAATTCCAAGATTTACCCTATTATTCAAAAAACATTTGGCCAGATGGGATCCCTTCGTTTGAAAACAAAATTATGGAATTTTATAAATCATGCAGTGAAATTTCAATATCAATATTAAAACAAATTGAGATTTCATTAAATTATTCAAGTAACTTTTTTGCAAATAAATTCGAATTACCAATGGCGTTGTTAAGATGTAATTACTATCCAAAGAGATCACAAAAGATGTCAAAAAAAGATTACGGTATAGCACCTCATACAGATTATGGATGTTTAACACTCTTGTTTACTGACGGAACACCTGGCTTAGAAGTGGAATTACCTAACAAAAAATGGACAAAGGTTTTCGCCGACAAAAAGGAAATAATAGTAAATTTTGGAGATATGCTTGAAATATGGTCAAAAAAACAAATTAAAGCTACTCCTCATAGAGTTATAGGAGGCAATAAAGAAAGATTTTCAATCCCTTTTTTCTTTAACCCTCAATATGATACAGTCATTTCAGAAGATAAAAATATATTAGCCGGGGAGTATTTATCACAAAGGTATAATTCAACATATATTCATAAAATTATTAAGTAATTTTTTATCTCAAACCGTCTTTTCCAACAACTTCATCAGCCTCTAAACCACCCATTCTACTGTTTATCCTAGGTCCCTTAGTCATTGCTAAGCAAAACATAATTTCGTTTGCCCTTGGAGCATCTGTTACATTTACCTCATATGCATCAAAATGACTTCTAACGTATGCCGCATTTGTATGACCTAAAGGTATGTCAATTGATGATCCCATTCCTGCTACTTTCATTGCTGAAGGAACTATCGCTTTAGAATTTTTAAGCCTTTGACGCATTGCATAACCACCTGGCACATGCCAAAGTGCTGTGTGCTCTAATTCTCCATTTTCTCCAGCAATAGCCGCTTTACCATACCCATCAATACCATTAATACCACCCAAAGTATCTATTAGACGGTCAGTTAACATTAAGCCAAGATCTTTAAGATGCTCCATCCCTGATTGCAGATCTTCATAATAACTTCCCGCATAAGGGTTAGAAACAATACCCAAAGCCGCTGCTCTTATTCTTGGAATAGACTGAAGTGGACCATTTTCATGAAAAATTTCTTCTTTTAATAAAATTATTTTTCTTAATTTAAAATTCATTTAAAGACCCTATTTCTAAATTTTAATAATTTATTTATTACCTCTTACGGGATATTGTTTTTCTTCAGCGAAAATTAATTTTGCAGGCAGAGAACTTACATCAGGCCTTGCAAAAGGCATATTACTGATATTTACGAGATATAATGAACCGTCTTCTTTAATAATAAATAAACCTGGTTCACAAAAAACTTCTGCCTCTACTTCTTTAATAGATCTAGAAATATATAAATTCCATTCTCTAGCTTTTCCTTCTGTCAAACCATAGGCAATATTCAAATTTTTAATATTCCAGTCATTTTTAGCCTGTAACGCTCTTTCTTTGCTATCCATAGAAACGGCAATTACCTCAGTATTGGATTTTTTATAATCACTTAGTTGATTATCTATTGTTTTAAGAAAATCCGAACATATAGGGCAATGCAACCCTCTGTAAAAAACTATCATAGTCTTAGTTTTGTTTAAGTTTCCTTCTAAAGCCCATTGGTTATCGTCAACGGTATTGAGTGAAAGCGATGGTGTTACTTGACCAGGAACAATTTTATTAGACATTTGATCTCCTTAGAGTGATGCAGAACAATCACAATATATATTTAAAATTTTTACAAAAACAAATCATATTTTATAATATTAGTTATAATTTTTTGATTGAAAATGTTTTTTAAAATTTCCAAAAAACATAAGATAT
>JADHQW010000066.1 GCA_016777705.1 Alphaproteobacteria bacterium
ACTGTAGAATTAATTGCACCAATAGCAATGGATGAAGGTCTAAGGTTTGCTATAAGAGAAGGTGGAAGAACGGTTGGTGCTGGAGTGGTTTCAAGTATTCAGTCTTAAATAGTAGGTAATTAATAGTTAAAGTAATGAGAAAAGTTTAATTTAATTAGGAGTGTAGCTCAATTGGTAGAGCACCGGTCTCCAAAACCGGGGGCTGGGGGTTCGAGTCCCTCCACTCCTGCCATTAAAAAATTAAATTAAAAACAAGTTATCACTTTGACAAATTACAAAAAAAAAAGTAATAGATCATTTTATTCTTGCAAGAAAGGCTACTTATGGCTAAAACAAACCCCGCACAATTTGTTAGGCAGGTAAGACAAGAAATTAATAGAATAACATGGGCAACCAAGCGAGAAACTATGATTGCTTCGATGTCCGTTTTTATTATGGCTTTAATTGCATCATTATTTTTTTTTCTGGTTGATCTTTTGCTATCAAATATTGTTCAAGCGTTATTAAGTTTTGGTGGCTAAATTATATATAGTTTTTTTGTTTTTATTAAAAGTCTTGATTGTGGACGGTTATAATGTCTAAGAAATGGTACGTGGTTCATGTTTTTTCAGGTTCTGAAAAAAAGGTATGCCAGAACATCGAAGAACAAGTCGTTTCTAAAAACTTGGAAGGTCTAATCGAACAAGTTTTAGTTCCAACTGAAGAAGTCATTGAGATTAGACGTGGTTCAAAAGTGCAAACTGAAAAGAAATTCTTTCCTGGTTACATACTAATTAAAATGGAAATTACAGACGAGAGCTGGCACTTAATTAAAGCTCAACCTAAAGTAACGGGTTTCCTTGGAGCGAAAGGTAGACCAACCGCTATTAGTGAAGTTGAAGCTAAAAGATTGATTAGTCAAATTAGTGAAGGAGTAGATAGACCTAGATCAAGCATAATATATGAAATAGGTGAAGAAGTTAGAGTTTCAGAGGGTCCTTTTCAAAGTTTCAACGGTTTGGTTGAGGAAATTGATGAAGATAAGTCCAGGTTGAAAGTTGCTGTGTCTATTTTTGGAAGATCAACTCCTGTTGATCTTGAGTACACACAGGTAGAGAAGATTTAGGTAAAAATTTATTAGCAACTATTATATGTGTTGCGGAGGTTAAAATGGCAAAAAAAATAGACGGTTATATTAAGTTAAATATTCCAGCAGGGGCTGCTAACCCATCACCACCAGTTGGTCCAGCTCTTGGGCAAAGAGGTGTGAATATAATGGAATTTTGTAAAGCATTTAATGCATCTACTGATTCTTTAGAAAAAAATATGCCTATTCCAGTTGTTATTACGGTTTTTTCTGATAAGAGCTTTAGTTTTGTTACCAAAACCCCACCTGTATCCTTTTATCTCAAAAAAGCTGCAGGTAAAGAAAAAGGATCTAGTGAGCCAGGTAGAACAATAGGTGGTTCAGTTAAAATCAATCAAGTAAGAGAAATAGCAGAAAATAAAATGAAAGATTTAAATGCTGCTGATATTGATGGTGCAATAGAAATGGTTAAAGGCTCAGCCAGGTCAATGGGTTTAGAGGTTGTGGAGTAGGTCATGAAAAAAAGTAAAAGCTTAATAGATATGTATAAAGTTATAGATAATAAATCTTTAAATTTAGGTGAAGCAGTTGAAATTTTTGTTAATGCTAAAAAAAAGAAGTTTGATGAAACAATAGAAGTTTCGATGAATTTAGGCATTGATCCTAGGCATGCTGATCAAATGGTTAGAGGTGTTGTTTCTTTACCTCACGGTAATGGAAAAGAAATGAAAGTTGCAGTTTTTGCTAAAGATCAGAAAGCTGAGGAAGCTAAAAATGCTGGGGCGGATGTTGTTGGCGCTGAAGAGCTTGCTGAAGAAATGCAAAAAGGTAATTTAAATTATGATAGAATCATAGCAACTCCTGATATGATGGGAGTTGTGGGAAGAATTGGAAAGATATTAGGCCCCAAGGGCCTTATGCCTAATCCAAAGCTTGGAACAGTAACTGCAGACGTAAAGTTAGCTGTTGAAGCAGCAAAATCTGGACAAGTTCAATATCGTGCTGAAAAAAATGGATTAGTTCAAGCTGGTGTTGGTAAAGTTAGTTTTGGATCCGAAAAAATAACCGAAAATATTAATTCGTTCATAGATGCTGTGCAAAAGGCAAGGCCCTCTGGTGCAAAAGGAACTTTTATTAAAAAAATTTCAATCAGCTCAACTATGGGAGCTGGTATTAATATAAATATGTAGTTATTAACTTCATATTTATTATGAGAATGATCGTTTTTCATTCTTGATTAGTCCTTAAAAAGGACTAAACCTGTCCAAGACTGTAGGTGAATGTAAGAGTTCTTAATATCCTGCATAGACAAGGAAAGCAGAATTTCTGCTGTTACTTATAGGGCAGGCCGTGGGTAATTTTATTACCTTAAATGCAACAAGTGTTATGATAATGAATTATCATAATAAAAAATTGGAGGCTTCTCGGTGAACAGAAATGAAAAAACCGACTTGGTCAATAATTTGCATGATACATTCGACAATGCGGCTTCAGTCGTTATTGTTCACTGTATTGGCCTTACAGTTGAGGAGAGTACAAATCTCCGAACTAAAATGCGAAACCAAAACTGTAATTTTAAAGTTACTAAAAATAGAATTGCACGTATCGCGTTAAAGGACACAAAGTACCAACACATGGACTCAATGTTTAAAGGACCAACAGCTATTGGTTCTTCTAATGACCCTGTGATGGCTGCAAAAATATTGGTCGATTATGCTAAAGAAAATGAAAAACTAGTAATAATTGGAGGTGGTTTAGAAGATAAAGCACTTTCTAAAATAGATGTAGAAGCATTAGCTAAACTTCCAAGTCTAAATGACCTGAGAGGAAAGTTAGTTGGCCTTCTTCAAGCGCCTGCTTCAAAGATACTAAGATTATCTGTGGAGCCAGCGTCTCAAGTTTTAAGAACTATTTCACAAAAATCAAAACAATAACAAATTAACATTTTGGAGATTAAAATGGCAGATATAGAAAAAATTGCAAATGACTTAAGTTCACTTACTGTTTTAGAGGCAGCTGATTTAGCTAAGCTTCTTGAAGAAAAATGGGGTGTTTCTGCATCAGCACCTGTTGCTGTAGCGGCCGCTGGTGGCGGTGATGCTGCCCCTGCAGCTGAAGCAAAGACTGAATTTAATGTTATGTTATCATCAGTTGGTGAGAAGAAAATAAATGTTATTAAAGAAGTTAGAGCTGTAACAGGATTAGGTTTGAAAGAGGCAAAAGACCTAGTAGAAGCTGCTCCTTCAATGGTAAAAGAAGGAGTACCTGAAGCAGAAGCAAATGAAATCAAAGTTAAACTTGAAGAAGCAGGTGCTACTGCCGAAATCAAATAATTGATTTAAATAATAAATAAACAAGCTTATATAATTAAGCTTGTTTATTAAGTTTTATTTTGTCCAAATTGTTACAACTAAATGTTTTTTTTAATTTAAAGGATAATAAATGTCAGTTCAATCAAGTTCATTATTAAATAGAAGAAGAGTAAGAAGAACCTTTGGGAAAATTAAAGAAGTTGCCCAAATGCCAAATTTGATTGAAGTCCAAAGAAATTCTTATGAACAATTTTTGCAAATGTATGTTCCATCTTTTGATAGAACTGATGTTGGATTACAAGCTGTTTTTAATTCTGTTTTCTCAATTAAAGATTTTACTGGTAGATCTATGTTGGAGTTTGTTTCTTACACTTTGGAAGAGCCAAAATATGATGTTGAGGAATGCCACCAGCGTGGTTTGACGTTTTCCTCTCCCCTAAGGTTGACCTTAAGATTAACAGTTTGGGATATAGAAGTTGATACTGGTACTAGATCTGTTAGAGATATGAAAGAGCAAGATGTTTACATGGGAGATATGCCCTTAATGACTCCTAATGGAACATTCGTGGTTAATGGTACGGAAAGGGTTATAGTCTCTCAAATGCACAGATCACCAGGAGTGTTCTTTGATCATGATAAGGGCAAAAGCCATGCTTCAGGTAAATACTTATTTGCTGCTCGAGTTATTCCTTACAGAGGATCATGGTTAGATTTTGAATTCGATCCGAAAGATATTCTCAACGTTAGGATAGATAGAAGAAGAAAGCTACCGTGTACCACATTGTTGATGGCTCTGTTAGACGAAAATTCGGAAAAATATATAAAGGAATGTAAAGAAAAAGAACAAGAACCCGATAGAACAAAATTAATTGGAATGACAAGAGAGGATATTTTAAATTTTTTCTATGAAAACCAAATATATAAATTCAAATCTAACAATTGGACAACTGATTTTATTGAAAACCAGTATAAAGGTGTAAGACTCAATTTTGATTTGATTGACTCTAAAACAGGAAAAGTTGTTGCTAATTCTGGTGAAAAAATGACACCTAGAAATGTTAAGATTTTAACTGATAATGGTTTAAAAACTATTAAGGTAGATGAGCAACAGCTTGTTGGTAAATATATAGCTGACGATATAATTAATATAGAAACAGGCGAAGTATACGCAGAAGCTGGCGATGAAGTAACGGAAGATTTAATAAATCTTTTTAAAACAAACAATCTGGATGAATTAAAATTACTACTTATTGATAATTCCTCAGTTGGTCCTTGGATAAGAAACACATTAGTTTTAGATAAAAATGCATCTAGAGAAGAGGCCCTAGTTGATATTTACAGGGTAATGCGTCCAGGTGAGCCTCCTGCGCATGAAACTGCTGAAGCTTTATTTAACGGTTTATTTTTTGATCAAGATAAATATGACTTGTCTGCCGTTGGCAGAGTTAAAATGTCTGCCCGATTAGATCTTGAATTAGATGACAGTTTGAGAGTACTAAGAAAAGTTGATATATTGGCAATTCTTAAAGAATTAATTTCTTTAAAAGATGGTCATGGAGAAATCGACGATATTGATCACTTAGGTAATAGAAGAGTTAGATCAGTTGGTGAATTGTTAGAGAATCAATATCGTGTTGGTCTTTCTAGAATGGAAAGAGCAATAAGAGAAAGAATGAGTTCTGCTAATGAAATAGAAAACTTAATGCCTCAAGATCTAATAAACGCTAAGCCAGCGGCTGCTTCAATAAGGGAGTTTTTTGGTTCAAGTCAATTGTCTCAATTTATGGATCAAACAAACCCACTTTCTGAAATTACTCACAAACGAAGAGTTTCTGCTTTAGGTCCAGGTGGGCTGACAAGAGAACGAGCAGGTTTTGAAGTTAGGGATGTTCATCCAACTCATTACGGAAGAATTTGCCCAATTGAAACTCCAGAAGGACCAAATATTGGTCTAATAAACTCCTTAGCAACGTTTGCTCAAATAAATCAATATGGTTTTATTGAAACTCCTTACAGGAAGGTTGAAGAAGGAAAGGTTACAAAAGAAGTCGTCTACGTCTCAGCTATTGAGGAAGGTAAGTTTACGATAGCTCAGGCTAATGCTGAATTAGATAATAAAGATCAATTTACAGGTGAACTGCTTCCAGTTCGAAAAAGTGGTGATATAGGACTAGCTAATCCAAAAGATATTAATCTAATGGATGTGTCTCCTAAACAATTAGTTTCGGTTGCATCTGCGTTGATTCCATTTTTAGAAAATGACGATGCTAACAGAGCTTTAATGGGTTCAAATATGATGAGACAGGCTGTACCATTGGTCAAGTCAGAAAGTCCTCTGGTTGGCACAGGTATTGAAGCAACTGTTGCGCAAGATTCAGGAGTAACATTAGTTGCAAGAAGATCTGGTATTGTTGATCAGGTAGATGCAACTAGAATTGTTATAAGAGCAAATTCTTCTGATGAAATAGATATAAGTCCAGTTGACATATACTCATTATTGAAATTTCAAAGGAGTAACCAAAACACTTGTATTAATCAAAGACCTCTAGTTCAGGTTGGAGATATAATAAACAATGGAGATATTATTGCTGATGGACCGGCTACTGAAGATGGTGAATTAGCGCTAGGAAGAAATGTGTTAGTGGCCTTTATGCCATGGAATGGGTATAATTTTGAAGACTCAATTTTAATTTCAGAAAGAATAGTTAAAGATGATGTGTTTTCTTCAATTCACATTGAAGAATTTGAGGTTATGGCTAGAGATACTAAATTAGGTCAAGAAGAAATCACACGTGATATACCAAATATTGGTGAAGAAGCGTTAAGAAATTTAGATGAAGCAGGCATGGTTTATATAGGAGCTGAAGTTAAACCTGGAGATATCATGGTTGGAAAAGTTACTCCAAAAGGTGAAAGTCCAATGACACCAGAAGAAAAGTTGCTCAGGGCTATTTTTGGAGAGAAGGCCTCTGATGTAAGAGATAGCTCCTTAAAAGCACCTCCTGGAGTTTCAGGAACTGTTGTTGACGTAAGAATTTTTTCTAGAAGAGGTATTGATAAAGATGAAAGAGCTAGAGCTATAGAAAGGGCTGAAATTGATAGGTTTGCCAAGGATAGAGATGATGAAAAAATAATTCTTGAAAGAGCTTATTATGGTCGACTAAAGGAATATTTACTAGGACAAAAAGTTTCTTCAGCAGACATAAAATCTATTACAAACGGTGATGTTATAACAGATGAGATGATAAATAAAATCTCTAGAGTAGAACTTAGATCGATTTCTATTAACGATGATACAATTCAAAAAAATATAGAAAAATTATCAGCTCATTTCGACGGTGTTATTAAAACTTTAGAAAATAGATTTAATGATAAGGTTGACAAGTTACAAAGAGGCGACGAGCTTTTACCTGGTGTTATGAAAATGGTTAAAGTTTTTGTTGCTGTTAAAAGAAAATTACAATCCGGTGATAAAATGGCCGGTAGACACGGTAACAAAGGTGTTATTTCTAGAATTATTCCAGAAGAAGATATGCCATATCTAGACGATGGTACTCCTGTCGATGTAGTGCTTAATCCTCTAGGTGTTCCTTCACGTATGAATGTTGGTCAAATACTAGAAACTCATTTAGGGTGGGCAGCGTCTGGGCTAGGTAGAAAGATTAGTAAAATGGTTTATTCAGATGACAATAATACACAAGTTAAAAAATTCTTATCTGAGATCTATGGTGATAAACAGTTTAACTCAGATTTATCTAATTTGACAGATAAACAAATTATTCAACAGGCTCAAAACCTTAAAAGAGGTGTTCCAATGGCAACACCAGTATTTGATGGCGCTAGTGAAAAAAATGTGAGAGATATGCTTAAATTGGCCGACTTAGACGAAACGGGTCAAGTATGGCTCACAGATGGAAGAACTGGAAAAGTTTTTGATAGAAAAGTAACTGTTGGGTATATTTATATGCTTAAGTTGCACCATTTGGTTGATGATAAAATTCATGCTAGATCAATTGGACCTTATTCATTAGTAACGCAACAGCCTTTAGGTGGAAAAGCTCAGTTTGGTGGACAACGTTTTGGTGAAATGGAGGTCTGGGCCCTTGAAGCATACGGTGCGGCTTATACACTTCAAGAAATGTTAACTGTTAAATCCGACGATGTGTCAGGAAGAACAAAAGTTTATGAATCAATAATAAGAGGGGATGATGATTTTGAAGCTGGTATACCTGAATCTTTCAATGTTTTACTTAAAGAGTTAAAGTCGTTAGGCCTAAATGTAAATATGGATGTGGTAGAATAATTAAAGTTTAATACGAAAAAAGATAGGAAACAAATATGAATGAACTTATGAATACCTTTGGGCAAACAGGGGTAACTAAAGGTTTTGATCAAATAAGTATATCTATTGCTTCTCCAGAGGCAATTAAGAGCTGGTCATTTGGAGAAATAAAGAAGCCAGAAACAATAAATTACAGAACATTTAAACCAGAGCGCGATGGATTGTTCTGCGCTAAAATTTTTGGACCTGTTAGAGATTATGAGTGTCTTTGTGGCAAATATAAGCGTATGAAATATAGAGGAATAATCTGTGAAAAATGTGGCGTAGAGGTAACTCTTTCTAAAGTTAGAAGGGAGAGAATGGGACATATTGATTTGGCTGCTCCAGTAGCGCATATATGGTTTTTAAAATCATTGCCGTCTAGAATAGGGTTGCTTACAGATATGACCCTCAAAGATCTTGAAAGAGTACTTTATTTTGAGTATTTCATAGTCACTGAACCTGGGTTAACATCTCTTAACAAAGGACAACTGCTTAATGAAGAAGATTATGAGAATGCTCTTGATGAATTTGGAGACGAAAGTTTTGAGGTCTCTATTGGAGCAGAAGCTATTAAAAAAATATTAGTTGAAATGGATCTAGATGAAGAATTAATTAAAATTCGAGATGATTTGCTTAAAACAGGTTCTGAGATTAAACGAAAAAAATTAGTTAAACGTCTAAAATTAGTAGAATCATTTATTGATTCTGGTTCCAAGCCAGAATGGATGATACTTGAAGTTGTTCCCGTAATACCTCCTGAATTACGTCCTTTAGTACCATTAGATGGAGGAAGGTTTGCAACTTCAGACTTAAATGATCTTTATAGAAGGGTTATAAATAGAAACAATCGTCTTAAAAGACTCATAGAATTAAGAGCTCCAGATATAATTATTCGTAATGAAAAAAGAATGTTGCAAGAATCTGTAGATGCTTTATTCGATAATGGTAGACGAGGTCGGGTTATTACAGGTGTTAATAAAAGGCCACTAAAATCTTTATCTGACATGTTGAAAGGAAAGCAAGGTAGATTTAGACAAAATTTGTTAGGTAAGAGAGTTGATTATTCAGGAAGATCAGTCATAGTTGTTGGCCCTGAATTAAAGCTACATCAGTGTGGTCTTCCAAAAAAGATGGCCTTAGAGCTTTTTAAACCTTTTATATACTCAAGATTAGAGCTTTATGGATTAGCCAGTACTGTCAAGGCTGCTAAAAGAATGGTTGAAAAGGAGAGGCCTGAGGTATGGGATATTCTAGAAGAGGTAATTAGAGAGCATCCAGTAATGCTTAATAGAGCTCCAACCCTTCATAGATTAGGTATTCAAGCTTTTGAGCCTGTGTTAATTGAAGGTAAGGCTATTAACCTACATCCCTTAGTGTGCACAGCTTTTAATGCTGACTTTGACGGTGACCAGATGGCTGTTCATGTTCCTTTGTCGCTTGAAGCTCAGTTAGAAGCAAGAGTCTTGATGATGTCTACTAATAACATTTTATCTCCCTCTAGCGGCAAACCAATTATTGTTCCGTCTCAAGATATAATTCTTGGTCTATATTACTTATCAATGATAAGTGAGTCGGCGTTGGGCGAAGGTATGATTTTTTCATCCTCATCTGAAGCTTTGATGGCATTAGATAATAATCAGGTTGATCTTCAGGCGAAAGTTAAAATCAGAGTAAACACCTTTGATGAAACAGGTAATGCTATTGTTGAAATTGTTGAAACCACACCTGGTAGAGCAAAGTTGTCAACTCTCTTACCAAAACATTCATCTGTAACATTTAATACTATCAACAAATTAATGACTAAGAAGGAAGTTACTAATGTTATTGATTACGTTTATAGACATTGTGGTCAAAAAGATACGGTAATATTCTGTGATCAATTGATGTCAATGGGTTTTAAGCACGCTTGTACAGCAGGTATTTCTTTTGGTATATCAGACCTTGAAACTCCAAAAGCGAAGGCTGGTTTAATGGCTGGTGCCGAAAAGCAGGTTAAAGACTTTGAACAACAATACCAAGATGGATTGATTACTCAAGGTGAGAAATACAACAAAGTTGTTGATGTTTGGTCAAAATGCTCTGATGATGTAGCAGCTGAAATGATGAAAAATATCTCAACTATAAAAGTTGGCGAGCCTGTAAACTCAGTTTGGATGATGGCTCACTCGGGAGCAAGGGGTTCTGCAGCTCAAATAAAGCAGCTGGCTGGAATGAGAGGTTTGATGGCTAAGCCTTCTGGTGAAATTA
Organism: Alphaproteobacteria bacterium; assembly: GCA_016777705.1. GTDB lineage: Bacteria > Pseudomonadota > Alphaproteobacteria > Puniceispirillales > Marisalimonadaceae > Marisalimonas. The sequence continues at coordinate 9,950 of JADHQW010000066.1, forward strand.
TTGAAACTCCAATTAAGTCGTCATTTAAAGATGGTTTAAATGTGCTTGAATACTTTAATTCTACTCACGGAGCTAGAAAAGGGTTAGCTGACACCGCCCTTAAAACTGCTAATTCTGGTTATTTAACTAGAAGGTTGGTTGATGTTGCTCAAGATTGTA
>JADHQW010000067.1 GCA_016777705.1 Alphaproteobacteria bacterium
GGAGTCTAACATCCCCACCGTATTTCTTTGCAATGTGGTAAGCGGTACTAATTCCTGTAAAACCACCTCCAATAACACATACATCACATGAGTGGTCTCCAACTAATTTTGGAAAACGACTCTGATCAAAATGACTTACTTCTTCCCAATAACTTTTAATAGGATTATTAAAGTCATAGATTGCTTTATCATAGAGCTGTTTCATTAATTAGATTTCCATGGTTTATAAGTACTAACAATAATTTCATTGAGATATTTATTGAGTATTTTTGATTTTCTATAAAAAAAGAATAAAGTAAACATATTTTTAGTTTTCATGGCAAATTTTCAATAAAAAAGTATGAAAAATGAGGAAATAAAATCTAAACAATAGTTCAACAGCAATATAAGACTCGACACTTAATAACACTTAAGTTTAAGATTTATAAATAAAAAAAGTAAAGGATAAAATTTATGAATAAATTTTTAAATACACTATGCATATTGTTGATATCAACTTTGCCATTAAAAGCTGATATTGTCGTCTCAAACTGGGATGGATATTCTGCTCCTGATATCATGGAAACTTTTAAGGAAGCTACAGGTGTTAACGGGGAAATGGCAATTCATGCAACTAATGAGGAAGTAATGGGTAAAGTTACTGCTAGTGGTGGAAAAGGCTATGACGTTTTATTTGTTTCATCGCCTTTTGCAGAAGCTTTAGATAAAATGGGACTTCTCGCTGAAATAGATCATGCAAAAATTCCTAATATGAAACATTTTTATAAGGAAGCTATGAATTTAGATTTTGATAGAGGTAACCAATTTCAAGTACCTTATGCTTGGGGTACAACGGGATTATGCTATCGATCTGATCTAGTTTCAGGCACACCATCGAGTTGGAATGATTTATTGGAACCCAGCGATGATATAAAAGGTAAAGTAACTATGCTTTCAACAGACCGATGGTTATTAGCTGCTGGATTATTATCTCTAGGTTATTCTGTAAATGAAACAGATCCTTCAAAACTAAATGAAGCAAAAGAAAAATTAATTTTAGCTAAAAAGAATCTTTTAGCCTACGATGATACTGTTTTCTATACAAAGCTAGTTTCAGGTGAAGCTGCAATGGCTCATGCTTGGGATGGATGGTGCAATTATGCAACTTGGGAAAACCCAGATGTAAAGTTTGTCGTTCCGTCAGAAGGTTCTGATTTATGGGTAGACACTATGGTAATAATGAAAGCATCCTCTAATAAAGATGAAGCTCATGCATTCATTAATTATATTTTAGATCCAGCAATTTCAACCTGGACTGTTGAGAATATAATGTACAAAGTACCTAACGTAGCTGCTATGGAGGCAACTTCTGGAATGTTCGAGCAATTTCCTAATTTAGGAATGAGCATTAATGAACTTTCAAAAAATGAAACAATGAAGGACGTTGGTTCAGCTGCAAAACTTTATGCAAAAACTGTGTCAGAAATTTTAGCTGACTAAATAATTAAATAATACTTTTACAAGCATTAATAAGGAAGCTTATAGCTTCCTTATTATTGAGAATACTGTGAACACTCTTAAAAGAAACATTTTACTTATTCCAGGCCTAGCATGGATTTTTATATTTCTCATTTTGCCTTGTATCTTAATTATTTCTCTAAGTTTTTTTGAAAGAGGTATTTATGGGGGGATAGATTACAACTTTAATTTTGAAAATTATTCAAGAGTCGTTGAGTTTACATATCTAAAAATACTTTTAAATTCATCAAAAATAGCTTTTCTATCAGGTTTTTTTGCAGTTTTGTTCGGATATCCTGCTGCATATTTCATATATAAAGCACCAGCAAAGTATCAAATTGCACTATTATTTTTGGTAATGTTGCCGTTTTGGAGTAACTATTTAATTAGAACATATGCTTGGATGGTGCTTCTAAATAATCAGGGTCTAATTAACACAATCTTAATTAACCTAAATATCATTAAAGAACCTTTAAACATTCTTTATACAGAGTTTTCAGTAATAATAGGACTGATATATAATTATTTACCATTTGTTATATTAAGTATTTATTCATCGGTATCTAAATTAGATCAAAATCTAATCGAAGCATCAAAAGATTTAGGCGGTAGTTCTATTAAAACATTTTTTCTTGTTACATTACCATTAACTTTACCTGGAGTGGCAGCCGGATTTATTTTTGTATTCGTACTTAGTATTGGTAATTTTATAACACCAGATTTACTAGGTGGAGGAAAATTTCTTATGATTGGAAACTTAATTTATGATCAGTTTTTAAGTGCCAGAGATTGGCCATTTGGTGCAAGTTTATCTTTTGTTTTAATTTCTATAATGCTTTTTTTATTATTTTTACAATCAATCTTTGTAAGGAAGATAAGCTAATGAAATTTAATAAACTATATTTATTGTTGTTATTTTGTTTTCTTTATATGCCAATAGTAGTCTTAATTTCTCTATCATTCAATAAATCTGGCTTGCCTACTGCTTGGGGAGGATTTAGCTTTGAATGGTATGTAAAATTATTTCAAAATGAAAAAATATTTAAAGCTCTTACTAATACATTGATTGTTGCAACAGTTTCGACTTTGATAGCATCAACAATAGGAACATTACTGGCAATTGGGATAGAGTTAAAAAAAGTAAGAAATAATATAATAGAAGGCACTGTATTTATTCCAATGATAATTCCTGATATTGTAATGGCTATCTCACTACTTTCTTTTTTTACATTGATTCAATTTACACTGGGTTTACATTCAATAATAATAAGTCATGTCGTCTTTAATATTGCATTTGTATGTGCAGTAGTTAGAACAAGATTTAATCATTTTGATCATAGTATAATCGAAGCATCTTATGATTTAGGTGGGAAAAACATAGTCACTTTCATTAAAATTACTTTGCCAATAATATTTCCTGGAGTTTTAGCTGGCTCATTGCTTGCCTTTACGTTGTCTGTAGATGAATTTATTATCGCTTTTTTTACTGCAGGAGCTGGTTCAAGCTCAACAACCTTACCAATGTTAATCTATTCAATGATAAGATTTGGAGTCACACCTGAGATTAATGCCCTGTCTACTTTTATAATATTATTTAGTTTTATAATCCTATTTACATCACTAAGGTTAAATAAAGAAAGTGTAATTTCATAATGCTTCGAATCTCAAATATTAGTAAGTCTTTTGGAGTAGTGAAAGCATTAAATAATATCAACCTTGAAATTGATAATGGAGAATTTTTCTCCTTACTTGGACCCAGTGGATGTGGAAAAACAACATTACTAAGAATCATATCTGGATTTGAGCTACCAGATAATGGTGAAATAATTTTAAATGAACAAAATATTACAAATACAAAACCATACAATAGACCAACAAATCTTTTATTTCAAAGTTATGCACTTTTTCCTCATCTCAACGTAATGCAAAATATTTCATACGGTCTCCAGAGAGAGAAAATTTCAAAAATTGAAATAGATAAAAGAGTTAATGCTATTATGGAAAAAACGAGTCTTAATGGGCTACAGGATAGAAAACCAATTGAATTATCGGGTGGTCAGATGCAAAGAGTTGCTCTGGCAAGGTGTCTTGTAAAAGAACCAAAAATTTTATTATTAGATGAGCCGCTCTCAGCGCTTGATAAAAGTTTAAAAGAAAAAATGAAAATTGAATTAAAGAAAATTCAAAAAGATTTTAAAACAACTTTTATAATGGTAACGCATGATCAAGATGAGGCTCTTGTTCTAGCTGATAAAATCGCAGTTATGGATAATGGTGAAATTATCCAAGTAGATACCCCTAAAATACTGTATTCTAGTCCTAAAAATTATTTTGTAGCTAATTTTATTGGCAAAATGAATTTTATTGAATTTAATGCCTCAAATAATGAAACTAATACTGCAAATAAAAAGCTTTTAAATTCTGGAATTATCAAAGATAAAAATTCTAAAAATATATTGGGAATAAGGCCAGAAGATATTTATCTTACTATAAATGAAACTTTAAATTTTGAATTTGAGGCTGAAATAATCCATGTTGCTTATCATGGACAAGAAGTTGAATTAATAGCAAAAAGTGATCTTGGCTTTGGTGAAATAAGTATAAAAGCTGATAAATCATTTCATAATGTAGAAAAAAATTCAAAGATTTCTTGTTTCTGCAATATAAATTCATTTAAGATATATTAGAAAAATTAAGTATTATTAAACGGAGATTATAAATATGAAAACAATAGTTTTTTTTCCAGAAGCTGCTTTTGGTCCAGCTCTAAATTCAGTAGGAATTGCACAAGAAGTTGAAAAATTAGGTCATAAAGCAATATTCATTTGTGACAAAGGTTTTGAAGGTGTTTTCAAAGGTTATGGATTTGAGGAACATACTATCAGTATGTCTGAACCAATGTCAGCAGAAGCGATGGCAAAATACTGGGTTGATTTTATAAATGGACATATTCCAAATTTTAATAAATCTCCCTATGAACAAATTGATACTTATATTAAAGATTGTTGGGAAGCTATTGTTGAAACTTCTGTGTGGGCAGAAAAAGATCTACCAAAGGTTTTAGAGGATATTAAACCTGATGTAGTTTGTATAGATAATGTAATATTATTTCCAGCTACTAAAAAATACGGTAAGCCTTGGGTAAGAATTTTATCTTGTAGTGAAAATGAGATATCTGATGAGAATATTCCCCCTTACTTATCTGGTTGTAGTGAGAATGATAAAGAAGGATTTCAAAAATTTAATAATAAATTTTTAGAGACAGTGGCTCCAATACATGAAAAATTTAATAATTTTCTAAAGGAGTGTGGAGAAGAAGAATATCCTCTTGGTGAGTTCTTTGAGCCATCTCCTTATTTAAATTTATTACTTTATCCAGAAGCAGTTAAGTTTAAAAGATCAAAAAAATTAGATGACAATTTATTTCATTATTTGCACGGGTGTGTTCGTAAAGAAGAAGATTATACTGTTCCAAGTTTTAAAAAAAATAATGATGGTAAACTAATCTATCTAAGTTTTGGGTCTCTTGGTTCAGGAGATATAGATTTAATGAAGAGACTTATTGAAACCCTTGGTAACTCAAAATATAGAGTTCTTGTGAATGTTGGTGATTATAAAAGTGAGTATGAAAGTATACCTGATAATATAATAGTCGAAAGCTGGTATCCTCAGCCATCAGTCATACCTCAATGCGACTTAGTAATTCATCATGGTGGAAATAATAGTTTCACTGAATGTTTATATTTTGGAGTTCCAGCAATAATTATGCCTTACGTATGGGATGGTCATGATAATGCTATGAGAGCCCAGGAAACTAAGCATGGAATTAAAATGCATAGAAGCAACTGGGAAAAAGATGAGCTTTTAAAAAATATTGAAGATACTATCAATGATATTGAAATTAGTAATAATCTTAAAAAAGCTTCTGATTTTATGCAATCTGATAATGGTGCAGAAAAAGCTGCTGCTCTAATAGTGGATTTGAAATAAATGAATTTTCCAAAAGCGATTCATTTAAAATCAACTGGCAATAATATTATTGATTGGGGGAATATTGAAACTCCTATCGGAGATCAGATATCAAAAGTATCTGGCTATCTCCTAGATAAATCATCTAATCATGAAATGGGATATTGGCAATGTTCAGAAGGAGAATGGGATTGCCATGTTACTAAAAATGAATTTTGTCATTTTGTTGAGGGAGAGTGTACTTATACTTCAGAGGATAGTTCTGTTATCAATATTTCTCCAGGTTCCATTGCCTTTTTTCCAAAAGACTGGAAAGGAAAATGTAAAGTAGTAAAAAAAATAAAAAAATTTTATTGTATTTTTTAATGAATTCGTACAGTCAAAAATATTATTCAGGTTCAAAGTTCAAAAGATCTATATCAAAAAACACCTTAGAGGTTATAAATCCTTCAAATCTTAGAGTCTTAGGCTCTATTGCAATTCAAAATAAAACAGAAATTAATAAAGTAATTTCCAATCTTAAAAAAGGGCAATTTAAATGGAAGAAGTTATCTGCATTAGAAAGGTCAAAAGAACTACATAATGTTGCCAATCGAATTGATAATTCTAATTTGAGAGAATTAGCAAAAACTATGTCTCAAGAAGTTGGCAAACCCATAACTGAGGCATATGGAGAAATTGCAAATGTTTCATCTGCTATTAGATATTTCGCAGAAATGGCAAGAAACGAAGCAGGTAATATTGCTGGTACAACTCAATCAGAATCTCTTCAAATGGAAACTAAAGAACCAATGGGTATCAGCGCTCATATTCTTCCTTTTAACTTTCCTATACTAATAATGATTTGGACTGTGGCTGCATCTCTAGCAGCTGGGAACAGTGTTATTATTAAGCCTTCTGAGCAAGCTTCCTTTACATCACTAATTTTTATGAAATTTTTTAATCAGCTTTCTGCAAATGTAGTTTCTTGTTTAACTGGTGATGCTACTACTGGAAAGGCAATTATTGATCATAAAGATGTAAATATAGTAAGCTTTACTGGTTCTGCCGAAACGGCAAAAAAAGTTTATCAATCATGTGCTGAAAACTTTAAACCTTGTCATCTAGAAGGTGGAGGAAGTGACTATATGATTATTTCAGATAAAACTGATATAGACTTTGCTGCCACTGCAGCTATTACTTCTAGCTTTCATTTATCTGGTCAAATTTGCACTTCAACTGAGCATATATTAGTTCACAGCAAAATTTATAATAAATTTAAGAGAGCATTAACTAAAAAATTGAATGCCTTAAGAGTCGGAGATGGATTAAAGAAAAATGAACTTGGACCCCTTTCTACTGAAGCTGCTTTCAATAAAGCAAAAAATATTATTAATGATGCTGCCAATAAAGGAGCTTTGATTACATGTCATAAAGATAGTGACCACATTGAGTCATTAAAAGGATATTTTATTTGTCCAGCAATTATAGAAAAAACTAAATCAAATATGCTCTGTGAAAAAGATGAAATGTTTGCTCCTTTTGTAACTATAGAACCTTACATCAAAATATCTGAAGCAGTTAAAAAAGTTAATAAATCTCAATTTGGTTTAGGTTTTAATATGATTACAAAAGATTTAGAGGAAGCTCATTATGTATCAAGAAATATAGAAACTGGATTAGTATGGATAAATAATCCACTCATTGATAATGATGCACTTCCTTTTGGAGGATTAAAAAAATCAGGAATTGGAAGAGAACTTGGTAAAATGGGTTTAGACGCATTTAGGCAGACTAAAATGGTTATTATTGATAATGAACAAAAAATACATGAATGGTGGTACCCATATTCAGAAAAACAATTTAGAACATAGTTCTATTTACATAAATTTAGATTTATAAGATGTTAATTATAAATAATTAAAATAGTAAAACTCTCTAGTTGCTTTTAATAATTTTTAAAAATTAATCATGTATTGCTTCATCATACAACTGCTTCATCAGAATAATCTAAGACGATGGTAACTGCATATTGGTAAAATACCAATTATAAAAATAAGTGACTGCTGACTCATTTTGAGATAATACCCCTGGGGTAAAAGATTGAGAAAGTAGACCTTTCTGATTGTTTTCAATAATCATCGTATCTTCTTGAGTTGTTACATCCCAAATAAAGGTAATGTCATCAATATTATAGTCATCACCTTCTTTTGCATCTTCGTTTACTAACCAAATAAGTTCTACTTCAGATTCGAGAGTAGAATTTGGCTTAAAAACAAACATAACTCCAAAGTCGTTGGTAAAGTAACAACAGCTAAATGGATTGAAGCTTACTTGAGATAAGCCTCCATCAAAGTCTTTAAACTTTCCCATCAATGTTGAAGCAGGTTTACCGCTTTTAGTTTGCGACAAGTGACCATTTCCAATTGGGGTGCGATCAACATAACGATTTAATCCTTGTTTCAAACCATCTTCAGTCTCCAAATAAGTTTCAGATGGAATACCTTTTTTTTTGCAGTCTTCTACCCATGGACTAATTTTTTTTAGATATTCTTCAGTGTCTTTTTCTGGTGCGGTTCCTAGACCTGCCCCCATAGTGTACACCCAATCTTTTTCATGAATTGCACTAAACTCAGAGTGAGCGTTTCCACAATGGTAACATTCTTGAAAATTTTCTAAAACTAATTTAAAATTTGCTTTTGTTGGATATTTTTTTCGAGACACAATTTTAGATTTACCTGTATTATGAAATCCTACTATTTCTTTTAAAGGTGCAATAAATTCATCAAAATCTATTGGATTGTCCATAGATAGATTAATAAAGATTAGTCCTTCATAAATTTTTAAATGGCATTCCCTTAATCCATAGTCTTCTTTAACAAAATCATCTGGCATATAACGTGCAGCCTTCAACTTGCCCTCTGATGAAAAACTCCATGCATGATAAGGACAAACTAAGAGATTTTTCGACCCTTCTTCATCAAGGCATATTCTTGATCCCCGATGGGTACATACATTATAAAAGGCTCTAACCTCATTATCTTTTCCCCGTATGATAATTATAGATTCTTTTTCAGCTTCAAAGACAAAATAATTACCAGGGTCTTTAATGCGGCTTACATGATCTACCATGAGCCATTGTTGGAAATAAATACTCTTCATTTCTTCAGAGAAAATATTTTCGTCAGTATAAAAATTCTGAGGAAGTGTTTTACCCTCCTGATAAGTTTTTTTGTATTGATTAAATAAACTCATTAAATTGAAGCTGATTAATAGAGGCCTTCTTTTTTGATATCTTCAGTTGCCATAACAATACCTTTTCTTAACTTGCCAACAAGATCATCAATTTGACTTTTTGTTATTATAAGTGAAGGGGACATTACACAGGTACTATATAGAGGTCTTACAATCAAACCTAAATTCTGACAATGCTCATTAATTCTGGATCCAATTTCATATGATAAATTTAAAGGATCTTTTTTATCTTTATTTCCAACACACTCTACCGCTGCCATTAAGCCCTCACCCCTTACTTCACCAACTATTGACAAATCCTCAAGGCTTCTTAATTGTTCTTGAAAATAAGGACCTACTTCTTGAACATGCTCCAGAAGATTATGCTCTTCCATATAAGTTAAGCTTGCATTAGCTGCTGCCATTGCCACGGGATGTCCAGAATCGGTAAAACCATTTGAAAATATTACTCTTTCTTTATTATCAAGTTCAGCCATAAGTTTTTCAGAGATTAAAACAGCTCCACAGGGAACATAACCACTTGTAATACCTTTTGCAGCTACAATAATATCGGGTGTAAAATCAAAATATTTTTCAGATGCAAAAATATGTCCAAGTCGACCAAATGCTGTAACAATTTCGTCAGAAATGTAAATAACATCATGCTTGCGGCATATTTCAGAAGTTTTTTTATGATAGCCTTTTGGTGGGACAATAACTCCGCCAGAAGCTAGTATTGGTTCAGCAATAAAAGCAGCGACATTTTCTGGGCCAAGTTCTAAAATCTTATCTTCTAGTTCTTTTACTTTTGCATCACAAAATTCATCAAGTGTTACACCATCATCTTTACGATATGGATTGGGTGCCGAAATATGATGAACAATGTCTGAAGCAAAATCAAAATTATTTTTATCTCTTTCTTTACCAGAGCAAGATGCTCCTAAATAAGTACTTCCATGATAACCATCTTGTCTTCCAATAATCTTCTTTTTATTTCTAAGGCCACGGACATTATTATAAAACATTACAAACCTAAGTGCAGAGTCTACAGCAGCTGAGCCACCTGAAGTAAAGAAGACTCTTTTTAAATCACCAGGAGCATATTCAGCTATCCTCTCAGCAAATATAGCTCTGACAGTTGTTGATTCAGTAAAAGGACTTGCATATGACATAGTACGAATTTGATGAGACACAGCGTCTGCAATTTCCTCAACACCATGGCCTATATTAACATTCCACATGCCACCTGGTCCGTCTATTAACTTGCGAC
>JADHQW010000068.1 GCA_016777705.1 Alphaproteobacteria bacterium
CATAATGGGGGTTAAATAACAATATAAATTGTATATATAATAAATATTATTATATAATTATTGTATAGATAGATAAAATAACCTTATGAATACAGACTTTTTAAATCCAAAATTTATTAGATATTTTTTAAGAGTTGCTGATACTGGAAGTTTCACTACTGCTTCTAAAGACTTAAATATTAGCCAACCTTCCTTAACAAGAGCGATTCAAATTATTGAAGAAAATTTAAATGTAAAATTGCTTACAAGATCTAAAAAAGGAATTGAGCTTACAGAGCAAGGAGAACTTTTTTATTTAAATGTTAAATCAATTAAGGAAAATGAAGAAAAAATTGTACTTAGGTTCAGGCAAAGTTCTTTCAATGTTAAAAAAGAAAATCAAATAATTGTTATAGGTTTAGCTTGTACGCTATCTGAAAATTGTAAAGAGTCCTTACTTTGGGTCATAAAAAAATCTGAAAAAAATAAACAAATTAGAATAATTGAAAAAACTAGTTTTGAATTAATTGAACTTGTTGAAAAAAAGAAAATAGATTATGCAATTGTTAGTGCACCGACCTTTGATGATTCAATTAGAAATGAAACTTTGTACTCAGAAAAGTTTGTTGTTGCAATATATAAAGGACATAGATTTGAAAAAGAAAAAGAAGTTCATGTTCAAGAAACATATGTGGAAGTTGATAATCATAAATATATTAATCGAATTGGTTGTGAATGGTACAGCTATGAATTTAAGCATAAAGATGGAGACGTAGACTATAAAAAAGTTTTTAAATGCATTAAAGATAATGAAAAAAGCCAAGATGTAGTAAATACCTATCATGAGTCAACAGCTGCACTTTGTGTTAAAGCTGGGTTAGGTATAGCTGTTCTTCCTGAAAGCTTAGCTTTAAATTATGGATTAATTTACAGAGATTTAAAAGGACCACGATTAACAAGAGAAGTTTCTCTTATTTCTAATAAAGATATTAAAAGTAGTATAGGACCAAGTATTGATTTATTAATCAATGCAGTACAAATTCAGGGCTTATAATATCCTTCAATATTAATTGATCTTCCAACATTTCCTGTGGCACCATCGCCACCTGCTGAAAGAAAAAGTTGTAAGGGAACAATCTTGTTTCTGTTTGGTCCATAACCACAACTTATAACTCTATAAAATATTCTTCGATTATTATAAGTGGTGGGTGTTAAAGTATCAGCACCTTCTGTTGATTGAGGAATAAAATTATAGCCATTTAATGTTGTATGGTTTCCAATTCTTTGAACATAATATTCATAAGTGTATCTCCCAAAGTCTGTTTCTGTCCCTATCTCTGCAAAATTTTGATTAATTTTTCTAAACGCATAATGAATATTGTTTGAAGTATTTGTGTAACCATGAAGTGCTAAACAAGCACCACTGATTGATCTATTTGTAGCGTTTGTAATGGTTATGGCTGCGGTACCAGATTTTGACATTTGATCTACTAACCATAATCTTCCTGAGTCCAATCCAAACTCTGCAGCTTGATTAACAGTATTAACCTGATGTGATCGTACTGAAGCCTTTGAATTTTGTTGTATTACACCCATCATTGCAACACTAAAAGATGAAATAGCCAACAAAACAAGAAGAGTTAAAGCTAGTACAAATCCTTTTTTGTTTGATTTTAAAATCACGAAGATTTAGGTGGTAAAGCGTTATCTGTTGGGGTGGGATCACATAAATTCACCATGTCAGGTGATGTATAAGTTGTATCATCAAGAATTAGATTGAATGAACTAAAGTAATTAACGCAAGCAAGTCTTTCAGACTCTGAACCATTTCCACATACTATAGTTGGTGAAGGAAAATTTGAACTAAATTCTAAAACATAACCAAGTGTTGAAAAAGGATCATAAGTTACGCCAGTAACAAAAAGATCGTTCCAATAACCAGTTCCACTTATTGCATTACTAAACTGAGTGTAATGTTCACCACCAGAATTTGGATAATGTTCGTTGGTTTCTAAAGTATTTCCATTATATGCAGTACCCCAAGAACCATCACAACAATCGTTGGGCTCCCCGGTTCGCCAATTTGTATATCCGTCATTAGCTACACTATCATGAGTATAAAATATTTGATTTCTCTCAGGTCCGCCAGACCATACCCATGATAGTTCAGAAGCATTATTAAGAACAGCCTCCCCACCTGAATTATCAGTTCCTCCAAACCAAGCTGCTATAGGATTATTAGAAGTATCTCTAATTTTAGTTAAAACATAATTATTTTCTGCTGCACTAGTAATTGTTGCTAAATAACCTGATAAATTATGATATGTAGAATTCTCGGCTCTTAATCTTGCTTGACCCCACCATAGTGTATTTCCCACCATACTTGCATCTGAACCACCACCATCTAATGCTCCTCTTCCACTCGCAGTGTCTTGAACATAACAATAAAAATGTCTTACTGCACCAACTTGCCTTCCAATTAAATCATTACAGAGAGTACCAAAACCTAAAACTAAAATAAATTGTCTATCAGTCCCAGCATAAACAGTTCGAGTTGATCTATTATCTTGTAGACTTACATAATTAACTGATTTTATAAAATCTTCATAGTTTCTGGCAGTTGTGCTACCAACTATAGATAAAATAGCTGTGGTAGTATTAAAACTTACTGTTAAACCATAGTTGGTAGCCAATGCTGAATCCCATTGTAATTTATCCTCTCCATTTTGATAATTATTTGAAATAACAACTGTTGCACTAGGTACATTTCGTGTATCTGGATCCCAATTAGTTTCGTTGCTCGATATGGTATAATTTGCAAATATATCTTTTGAATTCGGACATTTATTGTCACAAAGCACACTGCTTCCTGTAAGTGATTTATTTCTTAAAAATACTCTTTTTCTAAAATCTAGATTCAGTGAATTTTGTTTTTGAGATACAAAATTTATATCTATATCTAAAATACTACTATTAGTAGATCCTCCAATAGTTGGATATGAAAAAGTAATTGAACCAATATTAGAAGTAACTGGTTGCCAGGGATGTATTGTAGATGCAAGATTAGGATCAGCGTCAGCAACCGTAGCATTACAGTCATCAGTTCTTTCAGTTTTTTTATATAAGGTATTAGTATCGGGTAGGGTTGCGCTACCATCACCAAGTTTGTAGGTAACTTTATATCTATATGCAGCAGTACCATCGTAGCTAGGTTTGTCATAACAAGAACTTACTTCGGTGCCTGATATTATGTTAATAGCATTAGTGGGGGTTATTCCTGATTTACAATTACTGGCAGTTGTAATATCTCCTCTAATTGGATGAACAAAACCACCTCTAGCTAAGTCACGCTCAATTAAATTAAAAATAACTGTAGACTCTGTTTTTAAGTCATTGGTATTAACAGTTTGACTAAAATCTTTTGAGCTTCTATCAAATAAAGAATAAACTGAAACAGAAACAATTGAAGCAATTAATATTCCAACTAACAATTCAATTAAAGAAAAACCTTTTAATTTTTTTATGAGCATACTGCTGCCGTTGCTAAGTTTAATGTTACTCTTCTTTTTAGTCTCACTCTTTCAAAAGTATTAGTGGTAGTATTTTCTCCTTGAACAACGGGTATTGAGTGAGTTGGACCTTCCCAAACTTTTGTACCTGCGGGCCAAGCTCTTGCTCTCATGTCATGGTTGCGTACTGTATCTCCCGCACTGTGACTTTCAGCTGTAGTTCCTCTTTGACCTCTAGCTGTGATATTAATTGTATTGTTATCAAAATCGTCATACGAACCATCATAATCTACTTTAACTACCTCACCACCACCTATTTGTACGTAACCACCCCAAAATCCTATTTGAGTATTAGAACCATTTAGAACAATCTCTCCAGTAAAAGTAGAATTAATATTGTTAGGGATTGTACCAGTTTGTCGTACTCCTCTACTTAGTCCTGTTAAGGTATTGCCTGACTTTCCAGTATAACTTACATATTCACTTCCTATTTGAACTGAACCTGAGGTTGGAAAATAAGAACTATCAGTGACAGCAACTGAATTTGAGGAATTAGTAATAGCTGCCGTTGTGGGTGTGTTATAAGCCTCAACATAATTCCAGCAGTCATTTTCGTTTTCTTGATTCCAAGCAGCCCCATGAGCTGAATTGGTTGCTCCACTGGCTAATAGACAGTTTGCAACATCTGATCTTAAAATTCTCCATTTATTAACACCATAAGGAACTCCTGTTATTTCAAGTTGTATATCATTAAGAGTCGCTAAGTTTGACGTTCCCAAATGTATCACGAGCCCATCGTGAGCTTCAGACCACTTATATCTTCCCGTACATGTTCCTGCAGTTATTGCACCTACACAGCTTTCTTTGGCATCATCAAAAACTAATATTCTAGCGTTTGTTGGTAAGTTATTAACATTATATAATAAATATCCTGCTTCATTCCAACCAGGTTTTGCAAATCCAATTTGAGTAGTATCTGAGGGTCCATTTTTATGATTATATTCATCAAAAATAAACCATAATGATAAATCGTTTTGATTAATCTGAACTCCAGCACACTGACCCATCCAAGGTGGGGCTGGGGTTGCACCATCAGCAACACAACCAGACGGTTTTACCCTAACTGCACTACCAGTATATCTGTATAAAAAAACAGTTATCGTGTTAGACCATGCATAAGTTTGTCTACACGTAGATGCCCAAGTTACAGTACAAGTAATAGTATTTTCATCAACTTCAGTATTATCATTATTAAAATCTGCAAACTTTTTTGCAATACCCTTGAAAAAATAATGTTCGGTAGGATTTTCATTGTGATCCATGATACCTGTTGTAATTGGATCAGATATGCCAGGGAAATTGAAGGCAACTTCATTTGGTGTAGCATCAAAAATACAAATATTAATTTTTTTAGCTAAAACAGAATTGTTTACTCCATCACCCAATGTAACTTTTACAAGGTTATTATCTGTAACTTCTATACTCCGAACAGTAATATTGGATCCAAGCTCATTATCAATTTGAGTTTTCCAGTGATTGTGAAGATTAGCTACTTCTGTAGGTAACGTTGTACACGTTCCAACACCTACGGGTGCTGTTGCTGTCAGATCTAGTCCATCAAAACAATCTAAATCTTGTTTTTTAAAAGCAATAAAAGAAACGGTTGTACCAGTTGCAACGTTTACTGCTGGAAAGTTAGAGGTTGTTGTGATTTGTAAATTATTTCCAGCTCCAGTTACACTTTGGACAACATAACGACCTCTAACACCATTGACTAAAAGAATATCACCTGCTACTGGCGCGGTAGCAAACCCAGTTAAATTAATTACAGCTGTTGCACCATTGAAATTTTGATTGCCATTTGTAGTTATCGTACCAAGACCTGAATTTTCTTGACGGGCATACTCCATAATATCTTGAAGTATTAAATCTGCTAATTGATCTTTTCGGTCTGATTTAATTAAATCAGTTTGCGATTTAAAAAATATAGCACTGCTGTTTATGTAAACAAGTGTGATCATGCTTAGTACAAACAAAGCAACTAAAGATTCAATTAATGAAAAACCTTTTTTAATCTTCAACATAACCAGTTTTATTTACATTTAATATTATATTTAAATCATTTTTTCCAATAATTTTAAAAAATTTATCTTGAGGGGAGGTTCCGTCATATAAAAAACAAAACTCTACAGGTGCTGCAGTTTCAGTAGCGCAACTTAAATTATTGCAATTCTTAACTTCTAAATTTTTTACCACTTTGTCAAAGTTTTGTACTGAAGTTAATGATGACACAGAAGAGTCAGAAAAAGACTGATCACATGAAGTATCAGCATTTCCTGTTCCACTATAACAAGCGCACCTTCTATTAAGGTTTAGATCATGCCATTTGGTATTTGAAGAATCGGGCTCGTATAATTTTAAATTTACATTATTTCCTGAATTTTCCATTATGATCTTATAGTGTTTTCCATCACTGTAGGCTTTAGATCTTACTCCTTCCAAATAACCTTTGATGATTGTCTTGTTGCTTCGTAGGCTTGACCCACTGTCGATTGCCGTAAAAGAAACGTATCCAATGCCTGAAAAAACACCAAGGATTGCAATAATTACTAAAAGTTCTATTAATGTAACACCTCTAGATGAATGAAATTTATTCATAGTTAATTTTATATTAGTAGCAAAAGATATGCTGTTTAATACCCCCAATTTGGGGATGGCGACATCCGTAAAGTAATAAAATAAAAGTAAAGTTATAATGAACTTATATGATTCTAAAATTACAAGAAATCCAAAATAAATCTTTGTTAGCAATTACTAAGGTTTTTTCACCCTATCTTGGGATGAAAGCAAAATCTAAGGAAAAAAGATTTTCAGTAGAGTTGAGGGATGATTTTATTAATTTATGTAAATACAATAGTAAAACTAAAAAAGTTGAAAATCTAATTCATGAAAATTTTAATTTAGAAGATAGCAATAAATCAATCTTTAATGAAGGTGATTATAGTTTTTATTGTGAAAAAATTTCACAAATTCTAAGAGATGAAAATCTACTCGGACAAGAAGTTACTGTAATTATCCCAACTTCAGAGACTATAATTCGAACAATCAATATCCCTGTTATGGATGATGAAACGCTATTAATTCAAACACAAGACATTGAATTTTGGAACACATTTGAAGGATTATCTGATGATTTAGAAGATAAACAATTGAGTTACCAAATAGTTTCGACCAATGAAGAAAGTCAAGAGTTTGAAGTATTAATTTGTTTGCTTGAAAACAGTAAAGCAGAACTTTTACATAAACTATTTAAAGAAGCTGGAGCAGATGCAACCGTTTTTGAGCCAAAATGCTTTTCAATAATTAATTCAATTTTATCTTTAAAAAAAGAAAACAATGAAAAAGAATTTGCATTTTTTGAGTATGGAGAGAAAGAAAACTATTTAATTACTACAACTAAAAACAAACTTAAATTTGCTTTAAATAATGTTTCCAAAGCAGATGTTGTGTTAATAAAAACTTTAGAAACCATGCCAGACCCCTCAGGACCTTTTTGGTCAGAAGTTTTTGAAAGATCTATTCAAGATATTAGAGGTAACTTAACGGAGGATGAATGGATTAGTGAAAAGGGTAATAAATCTGCCGTAAGAGATATGTACGTTCATACTGATTTGGATTTATCAATAAAATATATTCAGGGTATTCAAACCAAGCTACCAGAAGTTAAGTTAAAAAAAATTTCTTTAAATTCAGCAAATGAAAATCAAAGCATAGAAAGTGAAAATTTTTTCAATAGTGATGTTATAAAGTTTGATAAAAAAATTATTAAAAAATTTAGTGAAGGGTATGATTTAAGAAATGAAAACTACTACCCTGTAATTGGTGCCGCTTTAAGAACTTTAAATCCTTTTAAGATTAAAGAGCCTAAAAATGTTAAATATAGATTTAACTTTTATCACTTAAGAGAGAGACTGATTAATAATAGAAAAATAGAGACTATTAACTCTTTAATGAACTCATTATTGATAGTTTTTTTGATAATTTTTACCTCATTAACAGCAATTAATATTCCTCAATATCTTGAGAAAAGCAAACTGTTAGCCACCCATGCTACCGTGGTTAACTCTTACAACGCCTTATTTGAAGAAATAAAAAAAACAAGCGTTGACGTTAAGATGATGGAAAAAAATAAAAATTTAGCAAAAAAAATAAATGAGAATAAAGATAGATATTCTCAATTGATTTTTGAAACTGCCAACAGTGTTCCAAGAGGTGTTGAAATTAAAACTATAGAATTCATAAACAGTGAAGCAACGATTTATTACGAAGGCCACGCTTTAACTGATTATGATTTAAATGTTTTTATAGAAAACATTAAAACAAATATTGGTGATCCAGATATTACAATGTTAAATCAATCAGTTGTCTCACCACAAACCAGTACCACAGATAACAATGAAAAAGTGAATACGTTAAGTCTTAGAAATTTTAAGATTAAAGTAAATTTATAAAATGAAAATAATTAGAAAAAAACTTAAAAGAATTATTAGAACTTCAAAACCCTCCAGACCTGAAGTAGGCTTGCTGTTAAATAAAAATTTAACTGAGACAAATAAAAATTTAACTGAGACAAATAAAAATTTAACTGAGAATAAGAAAAAAAAATCTCATAAGAATAAAAAATACAAACTTATAAAAGATGATATTATTTTAACTTCAAAATCTTCGTATTTAAAATTTCTTTATATTGTCATTCTAACCATAAGTTTTTTAGTTGGTAATTCGATTGTCATCAAGCCAACCATTCAAAAAGCTAAATTAATAGAAGGTGACTATAATCAAAAAACACAGTTTATTGATAATGCGGGCAACTTAAAAGCATCAATAAATAAAAAGATTGAAGATATAAAAAAAGAAAATGACGATTTACAAAAAATGTTTTTTAATAAGAAAAAAGAACAAGAAGATAAGTTTTATAAAATTTTCTCTGAGTCTGCCTTAAATAACAAACTACAAATTATATCGTTAAATAAGCTCAGTGAAGATTTTTATAAAGAACCAAAAAAAGATAACCCAAAAGAATTTGTAGTTAGTAATGAATATAGCCAAGTGCAATATAATGTTATAATCAATGGAAACTACCTCGATTATGCCAAGTTTATAGAGGATTTAAAAAGAACAAATAAAAGTTTAATTACAAACAACGTTATAATATCTAAATTAGGAGATGGGATTATAAAAGTTACAACTACTTTAACAGTAAATTATTCCAATATATGATTAAAATAATAACCCTCATTCTCTGCTTAACAATGACTGCTTTGCTTGCTGATAAAAAACAGGATCCTTTTTATAAAGATCTACCGTTAGAGTCGTTAAAAAGACACGATTTAAGTGATGCATCACTATATTCTGTTCAGTCATTAAAGTTAGTTGCAACCCTTCTTGCACCAGAATTTAAAAATTTAAATGAATTAAGAACTAAAAATCAAATTCCTAATAGTGCTTATAAAAATCTAGCATTACTTGAATTGCCTGGTAATGGAAGTCAAGTCGTTGTCTATGAGGGGCAGAAAATTGGAAAAAATAATGCATTAGTTAAAAAAATTTCTAAAAACCAAATAACCTTGGAAGAAAATAATAAACAAATAACAATGGAGATCACGGAATGAAATTAAAATTTAAAACTACAATATTTTTTATTATGTCTTTATTGATAATTTCAGGTTGTGGAAAAGGAAATTCTGGAAAGATTAAAAAAGAAATATCAATTGAAGATGTTAAAAGAGAAAGTCTAGCAACAGTTGATGAAACTATGCAGATTGCCCCTGTTAGTGGCTATAATAACAATTTGAATAAACCAAGAAGAGAAATGGAATCTTCTAATAACTTAATTAACAAACCAGACTTTAATATATCGATTAGTTTTAAAAATACCAAATTATCAGAGGCACTAACTGCTCTAGGAAACTTGGGAGGACGAAACTTAATAGTTAGCGATAATGTAAGTGGTTTTTTAACAATGAATATAAACAATGAACCTTGGTACAAAGTTTTTAACTCTGTAATTGAGTCTAAAGAATTGTCTTACCAGATGGATTCTGTAGATAGTATAATTAAAGTTTACGGTAGTGGCGCAAGTTCTGGTGATAAAAAGCACAATGAAATATTTAATATATTTTATGAAAAGCCATCTGAAATGAAAACGCAAATTGAAAACTTATTTGCAGGATCAGTAGATGGAGGTGCGATTATTCTTAACGCTAATGACGAAAATAACACTTTAATTGCGCAAGCATCAGCATCTCAACTTGATGAAATGGAAAGATTATTAAACAAAATTGATATAAAAAAAGCACAAGTTTTAATTGAAGCATTTCTTTTAG
>JADHQW010000069.1 GCA_016777705.1 Alphaproteobacteria bacterium
ATCACTGTCTGACAATTATTTCCAATAACTAATGCATCTGTATTTCCAATTTGTTTAGCAGCATTTACGGTATGTAAAGTTGCTGGTAAAAGTTCATTATTGTTATGCTCAACTATTACTAATATACTCATTTTATATCCTTATTGAATTTATATTACTTTTGCTTCATTCTTTAATTTATCAACTAATTCTTCAATAGTTTTTAACATTATACCTGATTGACGCTTAGATGGCTCCTCAACTTTTAATATGTCCAAACGCTGCTTAATATCTATTTTAAGTTCTTCAACTTTTATCTGATTGATAGGTTTCTTTTTTGCTTTCATAATGTTAGGTAAGCTAGCATATCTAGGCTCATTTAGTCTTAAGTCTGTACTAATTACTGCTGGTAAAGTAACTTGTATGTTCTCAATGCCACCATCAACTTCCCTACTTACCTTTGCTATTTTATCATCAATTTCTATTTTACTTGCAAAAGTAGCTTGTGGCCAATTTAATAAAGCGGCAACCATTTGGCTAGTAGCATTCATATCATCGTCAATGGCTTGTTTTCCCAAAATCATTAAATCAATATTTTCTTTTGTGGCTATAGATGAAATGATTTTTGCAATATTTAGTGGTTCTAAAGTTTCATTAACTTCAACAAAAATGCCTGAATCTGCGCCCATAGCAAGTGCATTTCTAATTGTTTCTTGTACCTGAGATACACCTATAGAAATAGCTATTACTTCTGTTGCAACTCCTTTTTCTTTAAGTCTTAATGCTTCTTCAACAGCTATTTCATCAAATGGGTTCATGGACATTTTAACATTATCTAACTCAACTCCTGAATTATCGCTTTTAACTCGTACTTTTACGTTATAATCCACAACTCTTTTAACGGGTACTAAGATTTTCAAATTTTTCTCCTTTAACATATATTATCAATTAATCTTGATTTAAACCTGGAATCCACAAAATATCCTTTAATCCATTTTCATTCAAGACCCTACATAAAACAAATAACAAGTCAGACAATCTATTTAGATAAATCAGAGATTGCGCATTTATAGGTTCTTCGCTACCTAAAAGTGAGGTGTCTCTTTCTGCTCTTCTGGCAATTGTTCTAGACATATGAAGCAAAGAAGATGCCTCTGTTCCTCCTGGAAGGATAAAAGAATTCAATGGTTTTAAATTACTGTTAAACTTGTCAATTTGTTGTTCAATTTTTTCAACTTGACTCTTTTTTATTCTAAGTGGAGGATATTTTTCCTTAGTTTCAGAAATAGGTGTAGACAAGTCTGCACCTAGATCAAATAAGTCATTTTGAATTTCTTTAATTAAATTTTTGATCTCTATGCGTTTGTTGTCAGTATTATTATTGTTTAAGCACAAGTAAACTAAACCTAATGATGAATTTAATTCATCAACAGACCCATAAGCCTGTGGCCTTGGTGAATGTTTTGCTACTCTACTTCCATCAGTAAGACCTGTTGATCCGTTATCCCCTGTACGAGTATAAATTTTATTTAATTTAACCATTAATAGACCTCTTATATATTAATAGGCAAACAAAAATTAAAATGGCTACTGCCTGAAATACTATTCTATATCTCATTATAAGGTTGCTCTTTGATTTGTTGTACTCGCCACCTCTAGCCATAGTTATTAGACCCCAAGCAAGGATCAAAACTACTAAAGACATGCATATAAACAATATTATATTATACCAATCCATTATAAAGATCCTTAAATAATATTAACAAATTTTTCATTTTTATTTAAAAAGGCTGCTTTGACCGTATTATGCATTAAGCATGCAATTGTCATTGGACCAACACCACCAGGAACAGGTGTAATTTTTTGAGAAACATTAATGACACTTTCAAAATTTATATCTCCTACAAGTTTATATTTTTTTTCATTAGTTTTTGTATTCTCTAATTTTAATCTATTAATACCAACGTCTATTATGATTGCATTTGGTTTTATATAGGTGTCATCAATCATTTCAGGTTGTCCAATTGCTGATATCAAAATATCAGCATCACTACAATGTTCTTTGAGATTTTTTGTTTTGGAGTGAGTTATAGTAACAGTACAGTTGGATGATAGTAACAATGAGGCCATAGGTTTGCCAACAATATTAGATCGACCAATAATCACAACATTTTTCCCATCCAACTCATTCAATTCTTTTTTTAGCATATAAAAACACCCCAGCGGCGTACAAGGAACAAAGTCAGGGTCACCCATTAATAACTTTCCAAAGTTAGTTGGATGAAAGCCATCAACATCTTTAGAAGGATTAATTGATTGAATTATAAGTTTTTCAGAAATATGAGGTGGAAGTGGAAGTTGAACAAGAATTCCATCTACATTTGTATCTTTATTTAATTTATATATTTCGTTTAATAAATGCTCTTCAGAAGTATCAATAGGAAGCTTAATTTCGACAGATGTAATATTATTTTTTTCAGCTGTAAGTATCTTATTTTTAACATATATTTTACTTGCAGGATCTTCACCAACTAATAAGACGGCTAAACATGGGTTGCGAAGAAATTTTTTTGAATAGTGATAACTTAATGGAAAAATTTCTTTAAGAAGATTTTCAGCATACTGCTTACCGTTAATAATTTTACTAATATTTTGCATAAAAATATTTTATAATCCTAGTCTATAATCTGTAATTAAGTTTTTTAAAAAACTCAGCAACAGTATTACTATAACTGGAGACAAGTCTATACCAGATAATAATGGAATATATTTTCTAATTTTACCCAATAATGGTTCATGAATTGAAATAAGTGCTCTAAAAATAGTATTTATAATTTTATTATAGTTATTAATCATTTGAAATTGAATTAGCAGGCCCATGATTACATAGACGAACAAAGTATATAAGTAGAGAGTAATTATTTCATTGATTAATATTAGCAGTGCATTCATTTCAAATAACTAGTTCGATTATGTTACATTTATATAGATAATACTTATTAATAATAATACTATAGTTATTATAAAATTTTTATATAACTAAGAAAAAGGGTATTTGAAATGTCTGTTATAAAAATAAATAAATTATTCTGCCTGTTTGTAACAGTTTCAACTATTTTTACTTTTCCTTCTATCTCCATAGCAGGTAAATATAACTGGAATAATATTGTAAAAGAGGCATCTGGTCAGACTGTTTATTTTCACGCATGGGGCGGAGCTGAAAATATAAATACATATATAAACTGGGCAGCAGAGACAGTTAAAAAAACATATAATATTAATGTTAAGCATGTAAAAATTTCTGATACTTCAAATGTTGTAAGTAGGATATTAGCTGAAAAAAACGCTAAAAATAATAAAAATGGTGCTGTAGATTTAGTATGGATTAATGGTGAAAATTTTTCTTCAATGAAAAGAAATAATTTATTGTTAAAAGAAAATTGGGTTATTGAACTTCCAAATTCTAAATTTCTAGATTTTAAAAATAATCCAAGTTTACTAAATGATTTTGGTATTCCTACAGATGGAATGGAAATGCCCTGGGGTGTATCACAATTAAATTTTTATTATGATAGTAAATATATAAACATGCCTCCCAAATCAGCCTTAAGTCTAAAAAAATATATCTTAAATAATAGAGGAAGGTTTACTTTTCCTCAGCCACCAGACTTTGTTGGTACAAGTTTTTTAAAGCAAATTTTAATTGAGTTGATTGCTGATAAAAGTATTTTAAAACGAGAATATATTAAATCTGAACATGAAAAAATGCTTAATCCTTTATGGAATTGGTTAGATGCAGTCACGCCTCATTTATGGAGAAATGGAAAAAATTATCCATCTAACTATTTATCTTTAACTGAACTCGTTGCTGATAGAGAAATAGATATTGGAATGGCATTTAATATTGCTCATGCGTCTAACGCTATATCGGAAGGTAAACTTACTAATACAGTAAAGAGTTATATTCATAATGGTGGAACATTAGCTAATGTTCATTTTTTATCTATTCCCTATAATTCTTCAAGTATTGCGTCAGCTAAAGTTTTTATTAATTTTCTAATTTCTCCTGAAGCACAATTAAAAAAACAAAATAAAGATTTTTGGGGTGATCCAAGTGTTTTGTCATCAAAAAAACTTATGCCTGAATGGAAAAATAAATTTTTAAATTTACCAAGAGGTGTTGCAACATTAAGTAATGAAGAGTTAGATTTAAAACTTGAGGAGCCTCACCCTTCATGGGTAAAGGTTATTGAAGATAAATGGATAAAAAAATATGGATCCAATAATTAACTTTCAGATAAAAAAACTTGAGTTTTAGATTTATTCAAATTCTTTTAATGCTTTTAGGTTTAATAGTAATTATTCCAATGTTTTTTGGTTTTTTAGGTTTTTTTTTACCGTCATTTGGCTATTTTCCTGTTATTGGTCAAAATAATTTTGGATTAAGTTATTTTTATTCCTCTTTTGAATTACCAGGAATATCAAAATCTATTATATTATCTATTTTCACGGGCTTTTTCTCTACTATTCTTGCCTTGTTTTTTTCACAAGTTATTATTTTAAACATCTTTCAAACAAAAATTTATAAATATATCAGAATAATTATCTCACCTCTTTTGGCTCTGCCACACATAACCATGGCGGTAGGTTTAATTTTTTTATTTTCGCCAAGTGGTTTGTTTTTTAGATTAATTTCTCCATGGTTAACTGGTTTTGATAGACCTCCAAATTTTTTTATTGTTCCAGACGATTATGGTATATTTCTAATCTTAGGCCTTCTTTTAAAAGAAACTCCTTTTTTTTTATTACTCTCCTTGTCTGCATTAGAACAGTTGCCTGCTAATCAATTATTTAATGTCGGTAAGTCTCTTCAACATCATAGTTTTTCAACTTGGTGCTTATTGATATTTCCATTAATATATAAAAAACTAAGGTTAGTAGTATTTATTGTTATTGCATTTGCAGCATCTGTTGTTGACATGTCATTATTGCTTGCCCCGTCTACGCCATCTACTTTAGCCATTAGAATATTCCAAATTTATCAAACTTCAGATTTAGATTCAATATTTGTTGCGTCTAATTTAGCCTTAATTCAACTTTTTATAATATTAGTTCTTATTTTATTTTGGATTATTTTGGAAAAAATAATTAAGAAAAATTTTTTTTACATATTTCTAATTCGAGTACTATCTAGAAAAAAAACTAGATTTATAGATAGCTTTTTTATTGTTGCGATGGTTTTATTTTTATTATCTACAATAGGTATATTGTGTTCAATTTTTTGGAGCATTGGTGAAAATTGGTATTTTCCAAAATTTTTGCCAGATACATTTGATTTTTCTAATATTACTAATTTTCTTTATAAAAACCAATCATTAGTCTTAATGTCTATATACATATCTTTTTTGGTTTCAAGTTTGTCAATAATTTTAATTATAATTTGGGTTGAATTAGCTGAAATACTAAATATCAAATATTTTTATTTTGAATGGATAATATTTATCCCGTTGTTTATTCCTCAAATATCATTTTTGGTTGGTCTTCAGAGTTTCATTGTAATGCTTAACTTTCAGGATTTTCTAATACCACTGATACTTGTAGAGTTACTATATGTGTTGCCATATTGTTTTATAATTTTAACTCCAGCTTTAAGAGAAATTAAAAAAGAATTTATTAAGGTTGGATTAAGTTTGGGAAAAAACAGAATTGAACGATTGTGGCAAATAAAAATTCCATTAATATTTTCTACTTTATTAACATCCTTTGGTATTGGAATGATTGTTTCTTTATCATTATATACGCCTGTTTATTTTATAGGTGCTGGTAGAATAACTACTCTTACGGTAGAAGCTTTAAATTTAGCTTTAAGCGGTTCAAGACAAGATTTAGGTTTGGCAACTTTTTTTCAGGTTATCATTCCAATATCAATTTTATTAATTATTGCTTATTTAAACAAAAAAATCACTAAATGGAGGTATTAAAAACTTTAAGATTACTTGATAAGCTTAGTTAAATCACTTATAGAACGAATATGTAATTTTTCAGGAGAGTAATTTGTCGAATTTATCTGCATTTAAAGGTAAGAAAATAGCTATTATGGTAGCAAGTGGCTTTAATGAAGAGCAGTTTTTAATAATTCAAAAAACTCTTTTAGCAGCTGAGGGATCTTATACAATAATTTCAAGGGATATTGGGACAACTAATGGCTGGGCTTCAAACAATTGGGGTCTTTCTTATCCTGTTGACCAAGCTGTATCTGAGACACTAGCAATTGATTTTGATGCTCTTATAGTTCCAGGTGGGTCAAATCAAATCGAAACTTTAAGCAACGACCTTCATGTCAGACGAATTTTAAGGGCTTTTTTAAGAGAAAACGAACCTGTTGCTTTAGCAGGAGTGTCAACAATATTACTAACTACCATAGACGCTGCAAAAGGAAGAAAAGTTGCTGCCTCAGATGCTGATAGTGCTCTTTTAATAGCTGCAGGAGCTGAAATAATTGATAACCCTACTGTTAGAGATACTAACTTAATAAGTGCAACAAGTGGAGAAACAGGAATCTCAGATCTTTTGGAAATGTTAGCTCAAGCTATAAACGATAATTCACAAAACTAGGTTATCTTAGTGAGTAAAATAAAAATAATTAGTCCTTGTATTGGTGTTTGCAAATTAGACATAGATAGTAACATCTGCGTTGGATGTTTAAGGACTGCCGATGAAATAGCAAATTGGCCTCAATTAGACAATGAAAAAGCAATGCAAATTATGAAACAAATCAAAGATAGATATATCACTGAAAAAACATCAAACTAAAATTTAAGGAACTAGTGAAAATGCACAAATATAGAACTCATAAATGTGATGAACTTCGACATCACAATGTCAAAGATGTTGTAAAGCTATCTGGTTGGGTCCATAGAAAAAGAGATCATGGACAACTTATATTTATTGACTTAAGAGATCATTACGGCTTGACACAAGTGGTCGTGGATTCATCAAACGATAATTTTTCTATTATTGAGAACCTGTCTCTTGAAAGTGTAATAACCGTAACGGGCATTGTAGTTGAAAGGTCTTCAGATACAATTAACAAAAGTCTTCCGACCGGTGATATAGAAGTTAATTTAACTGAATTAGAAATTATTTCAAAATCTAATGCATTGCCTCTTCAAGTAAATTCTGATGAAGATTATGGTGAAGAAACAAGATTGAAATTTAGGTATTTAGATCTCAGAAGAAACAGGCCTCATTCAAATATAATATTGAGATCAAATATTATACAAACAATTAGAAATAAAATGTTAGAATTAGGGTTTATAGAATTTCAAACGCCTATTCTAACTGCTTCTAGTCCAGAAGGCGCAAGAGACTTTTTAGTCCCCTCGAGGCTAAATAAGGGTAAGTTTTATGCATTGCCTCAAGCCCCTCAACAATTCAAGCAATTAATTATGGTGTCTGGATTTGACAAATATTTTCAAATTGCTCCTTGTTTTAGGGACGAGGATAGTAGAGCAGACAGGTCACCAGGAGAGTTTTATCAACTTGACTTAGAAATGTCCTATGTAGATCAAGAAGATGTTTTTGATGCAGTTGAGCCAGTTATAAGAGAAGTTTTTACAAAATTCTCAAAAAAAACAATTGATGAAGTTTTTCCAAAAATTACTTACAAAGATTCAATGCTCAAGTATGGAAACGATAAACCAGATTTAAGATTTGATCTTGAAATTAAGGATGTTACTGAAGTATTCACTAATTCTGGCTTTAGTATTTTTGCTAATTCTATTGAAAATGGATCAATTGTTAGGGCAATCCCTGGCCCGGAATGTGGTTCAAGGTCAGTTGCTGATAGAATGAATAGTTGGGCACAATCAGAAGGTGCTCCTGGAATGGGGTATATAATATATAGTGAAAGTACAGCAAAAGGACCAGTTGCAAACGCTTTAGGTATTGAAAAAGCTTTAAGTATGCGAGATTTATTCAACTTAAAAGATGGAGATGCTTTGTTTTTTTCTTGTGCTAAAGAAAACGACGCGGCGAGTTTGGCAGGTAAAGCAAGAGTAAAAATTGCAACTGATAAAAAACTTATAAAAGAAAATATATTTAAATTTTGTTGGATAGTTGATTACCCAATGTTTGAAAAAGATGAAAACACAGGTAATATAGAATTTTCACACAATCCTTTTTCCATGCCTCAAGGAGGTATGGATACACTTTTGAATAAAGATCCATTAGACATATTAGCTTATCAATATGACTTAGTATGTAATGGTATAGAATTATCTTCAGGAGCTATAAGAAACCACGTCCCTGATATCATGTATAAAGCTTTCGAAATTGCTGGTCACAAGCCTGATGTTGTCGATAATAAGTTTCCTGGCTTGATTAATGCTTTTAAATTTGGAGCTCCGCCGCATGGAGGGATTGCTCCTGGAATTGATAGAATTGTTATGTTACTAGCTGACGAACCTAATATAAGAGAAGTGATATTATTTCCAATGACAGGTAAAGCAGAGGATTTAATGATGAATGCACCTAACGATATCAATGAAGTTCAACTGAAGGAACTTGGTATAAAATTAGACAAGAAAATTAAAATCAATTAGTTTTAACGTTCATATTATTTCTATGCATTGATATAGTGAAACATATAAAGAGGATTACAGCACCAGTTTGATGTAAAGCACCTAGGTGAACAGGAACCATATTTATCAAAGTTATAATACCTAACAAAAACTGAAAACAAACAACGCAAGATAAAAAGATAGCTATTCTTTTAGATTTTAAATCTTTGTTGCTACTGTAAGATTTAAAACTATAAATTAAGACCGTAATTATTGTTAAGAGAGCCAAGTGTCTATGGTGGAATTGTGCGGATGCTGGGTTTTCAAATGGGTCTAAAAATTTATATTCTCCGTAATTTTCTGGTATTAGATTACCGCCCATTAATGGGTATTCGTTATACATTAGGCCAGCATCCATACCAGCAACAAAAGCTCCAGCAACAATTGTTGTCGATAAAATCAAAAAAACTAAAAAACTGAAATTGAATTTGATTGCAGAATGTCCTTCTTTGGTGTCAAGATAAGCCCAGACTAAAAGAAATAATATTAACAAAGCATTCGACAAGTGAACTGTCAGTCTATATTGAGATACGGACGGATCATTAACTAATCCTGATTTTACCATCCACCAGCCAATAAAACCTTGAAGACTTCCAAGTAATAATATTAGGAGTACCTTGTTTAGTGTTTGTTTTGGAATTTGTTTAAAAAATAAAAAAATTATTAGTGGTATAATAAAAACAAAACCTATTAATCTACCCCATAGTCTATGAAAATATTCCCAGAAAAATATTTTTTTAAATTCATGTAATTCTATTCCATGATTTTTGTATATGTATTCAGGGGAAAGTTTATATAGATCAAAAACTCTATTCCATTCTAAGTCTGACATTGGGGGAAGAAAGCCAAGTAAAGGCCGCCATTCAACCATTGATAAACCTGAGCCAGTCAATCTTGTTATGCCACCTATAATCACCATTAAAAATACCATTAAAGCTGATATTAACAGCCAAGTTGCAATATATTTTTGAGAAGATAAGGCTATATATGGCATTATTACAGTATTGAAACATTGAAAATCATGTAATACAGATGATGTCAAATTCAGAAAAATCAATATTTTTAATAATTTTTTTATTTGATCTTGAAAGTTAATATTACGCATACTATTTAAGCAACATCAATAACTCGTTTATTGTTTAATTTAACTTTTAAAATAGGGAGATAAGGCATGAAGTTTAGGCCACTTCACGATAGAGTTGTAGTTGAGCGTCTCGAAGCAGAGGAGAAAACTGCAAGCGGTATTATAATTCCAGA
>JADHQW010000001.1 GCA_016777705.1 Alphaproteobacteria bacterium
CATTTATTTGATGATTTAATTCAAATATTTTCCAAACGGATCTATTACCAAAAAAAATATGAGACATAAAAAAACAAAAAATAATAAAACTAAAAAAAGTCATTAAATTAAATATTATATTTTTTCGTATCCAATATTTCAACATATAAAAAAATTAACCCTCAATTAAAATTATTAAAAAAATCTAAACCAAAATAATGACCTTCTATACCTAAGTTTTCTTCAATTCGTAACAACTGATTGTATTTTGCTGTTCTATCGCTTCTTGATAATGAACCTGTTTTAATTTGACCTGCATTAACAGCAACAGCAAGATCAGATATAAAAACATCTTCGGTTTCACCAGATCTATGAGAAATAACAATCCCAAAATTAGACTTTTTTGCCATTTCAATTGTGTCTAATGTTTCAGATAATGTTCCTATTTGATTTAATTTAATGAGAATAGAATTAGCTGATTTATTTTCAATACCTGTTAACAATCTATTCTTATTGGTTACAAACAGATCATCTCCAACAATTTGCACTTTATTACCAATAAGGTTAGTTAATTCCTTGAAACCAGACCAATCATTTTCATCAAATGGATCTTCAATGGATATAACTGGAAATTTGTTACAAATATTTTCCCAAAATTTTATAAGTTGGTCACTATCTAACTTCTTATTTTCACCTTTTAATGTGTAGCAACTATTATTATACAATTCACTTGCAGCTGCATCAATTGAAATAAATACTTCTTTTCCTAATTTGTAACCACTTTGATCAATTGCTTCGGAGATATATGAAAGAGCATCACTGAGATTTTTAATGTCCGGAGCAAAACCACCCTCGTCACCAACCGCTACTGAAAAACCTTTTTTAGACAAAATACCTTTTAAATTATAAAAAATTTCTGTACCTGCTCTTAGAGCATCTGAAAACTTAAAAAACCCAACTGGCATAATCATACATTCTTGAAAATCAAGACCATTATTAGCATGAGCTCCCCCATTTATTATATTCATCATTGGCACAGGTAAAGTATTAGCTCTCATTCCTCCAATATATTTCCAGAGGGGCAAATCTAAAGAAACAGAGGATGCACGCGAAACAGCCATTGAAAATCCAAGCATAGCATTAGCACCCAATCTACTTTTATTTTCACTGTTGTCTAATTCAATCAAATCGTTATCAATAATTTTTTGATTATATGGATTATATCCAGAAAATGTATCACATATTTCTGTATTAATATTATTAACAGCTTTATGAACACTTAAACCATTAAAGTTTTTATTATCACCATCTCTAAGTTCAAATGCTTCATATTCACCCGTTGAAGCTCCCGAAGGAACAGCAGCGCGCCCAAGAGAACCATCTGATAATGTTACGTCAACTTCTAAAGTCGGGTTGCCTCTACTATCTAGTATCTGTCTTGAAAAAATATCAGAAATTTGAACCATTGTAACCCTTGTAAAAACTATAATTTAATAATCTTATCTATCTTAACTAATTTTGAAAGCATTTGTTTTAGTTCAGATAATTTTAACATATTTGGTCCATCGCTTGGAGCATTTTCGGGATCTTCATGCACCTCAACAAATAACCCCGCGATACCAATGGAAACAGCAGCTCTAGATAAATAGGGAACAAATTCACGTTGTCCACCTGAAGTTAAGCCTAAGCCTCCTGGTTGTTGAACAGAGTGGGTCGCATCAAAGATAACTGGAAAACCATATTGAGACATTTGTGGTATAGATCTCATATCAGATACTAGTGTATTATAACCAAATGAAGTCCCTCTTTCAGTTAATAAAATTTTATTATTTCCATTTTCTGAGACCTTTTTAATTACGTTTAACATATCCCATGGTGCTAAAAATTGACCTTTTTTAATATTCACAATTTTTTGTGTTTCAGCTGCGGCAATTAACAAATCTGTTTGGCGACATAAAAATGCAGGAATTTGAATAACATCAACAACAGATGCAACTTCTTTGCATTGATAGCTTTCGTGAACATCAGTAATTAAAGGGAGATTAAAAGTTTCTTTAACTGAAGATAAAATTTCTAAACCTTTTTTAAGACCAACACCTCTTTTTGAAGATGAACTAGACCTATTAGCTTTATCAAATGAGGATTTGTAAACTAATTTAATCTTTAAGCTATCACAAATTTCTTTAATTTTCCCAGCATGATCAATGGCGTGATTTTTATCTTCTATTGAACAAGGACCTGCTATAAGAAAAAAAGGATGCTTATTAGAGACTTCAAAATCATAAATATTTACAGTATTTTGTTTCATATTTAACATTACCAAAACGTATAAAACATTACAACAAACGTGAATTATTTAATGCAGCCTCAATAAAAGAGGAAAAAAGTGGATGTGGATCGAAAGGTTTAGATTTTAATTCAGGGTGAAATTGAACGCCTATAAACCAAGGATGAGAGGGAATCTCAAGGATTTCTGGAAGTGTCATACTTGGAGACATTCCAGAAAAAATCATTCCATGCTTTTCAAAATCTGAATTAAACTCATAATTAACTTCATATCGATGTCTATGTCTTTCTGATATAATATCTTGATTGTAAATTGATTGAACAAGTGTACCCTTTGACAATTTACAATCATATGCTCCTAGTCTCATAGTTCCGCCTAGATTAGAATCTTTGTTTCGCTTTTCTATACCTTTATTTGATTGCCATTCAGTTAAAAGTCCAATTAAAGGGAAATCAGTCTTTCCAAATTCTGAAGAAGAGGCATTTTTAAATTTTAAAATATTTCTTGCAAATTCAAGAACCGCCATTTGCATTCCAAAACAAATACCAAAAAATGGAATATTATTAACTCTAGCATAATTAATTCCATTTATTTTGCCTTCTGATCCCCGAAAGCCAAAGCCACCAGGAACTATGATTCCGTTTATATCTTTGAAGACATTATTAATATTTAATTCTTTGTTTTCTAACTCCTCAGAGTCAATCCATTTAATTGATACATTTACTTTATTAGATAGACCTCCATGAAAAATAGATTCAATTAATGATTTATAAGCATCAACCATTGATGTGTATTTTCCAACTATTCCAATGTTAACTGTGCCTTCTGAAGTTTCTTGTATTTTATTGATATTTAACCAACGGCTTAAATCAGGCTTTTTATCTAAATCCAATTGAAAATGCTTACAAATTTGATTATCAAGACCTTGATTGTGGTAAGAAATTGGAACATGATAAATAGATTTAGCATCCAAAGCTTCTATAACAGATTCAGGCTTCAAATTACAAAAAAGAGCAATTTTAGACTTTTGTTCTTCTGGTATTTCAACTTCTGTTCTACAGAGCAAAATATCTGGCTGTATACCCATTCCTTGAAGTTCTTTAACAGAATGTTGAGTAGGTTTAGTTTTTAGTTCACCAGCAGTTTTGATAAAAGGCAATAAAGTAACATGAAGAAAACATGTTCTTGAAAAACCAAGTTCGTTTCCCAACTGTCTTATTGCCTCTATAAAAGGTAAAGATTCTATATCTCCTACAGTACCACCTATTTCACAAAGTACAAAATCTTCATCGTTAATATCGGATAAAATGAATTCTTTAATTGCGTCCGTAACATGAGGAATAACTTGTATAGTAGCTCCTAAATAATCACCCCTTCTTTCTCTAGAAATTACATTTGAATAAATTTTACCAGTTGTAATGTTATCAGAATTCTTAGCAGGAACCCCTGTAAAACGCTCATAGTGACCTAAGTCCAAGTCTGTTTCAGCACCATCATCTGTGACGTAACACTCACCATGTTGATAAGGACTCATTGTGCCAGGATCAACATTTAAATAAGGATCTAATTTTTTTAATTTAACCTTGTAGCCTCTTGCTTGTAGAATTGATCCAAGACAGGCTGAAGCAAGACCTTTACCCAAGGAGGAAACAACACCACCAGTTATAAAGACAAGCTTTACTGTTGAATTAATCATGTCAATACCTGACAATTAATTACCAAGAGGAACACTTGGTTTTAAAGGTTCATTTTTTTCAATCGATTTTTCAACTTCTTTAACTATAGATGAAGAATTATTAGAAGTTGATAATAAGGCTAGTAATATCGATGTTAAGAAAAAACAAGCACCAAGAAAAGCTGTTAATTTTGTCATAAAATTAGCAGTTCCTCTAGCAGTCATAAAACCGCCACCAGAACCGCCAGAACCGCCTATACCAAGTCCACCCCCTTCACTTTTTTGAAGCAAAACGGCACAAATTATACAACATGCTAAAATTATATGAATTGTTAATATAAGAGTAATCATGAAAATCCTTAATTATTTGAAAAAGATAAGTTTAAGTGTTTAACGGTTGAATGGTAAATTGCAAGAAAATCTTTTGGATTAAGACTAGCTCCACCTATTAAAACACCGTCAACTTCATTAACATTTAAAATATCAGATACATTGGAAGGATTAACTGACCCTCCATATATTACTTTTATACTATTATTAAACTTTGAAGATATTACTTGTTTAATATGTTTATGCATTTCTTTGATTTCCGATGAACTCGGTATTTTTCCAGTTCCAATTGACCAAATTGGCTCATATGCTATAAAAATATTTTCAAAATAAGATGGTACAGATTCGATAAGTTGTTTCTCAATAAAGTCTAATGCTGTTCCTGATTCACGGTCTTTTAAAGTCTCACCGACACATATAATCGGAATAAGATCTGATTTTATTGCAGCTGATGTACATTTTTGAACATATAAATTACTTTCATTATTGTTAATTCTTCTTTCAGAGTGACCTACTAAAACATATTTGCATCCTATGTCTTTAAGGGAAGTTGGAGAAACCTCACCAGTAAAAGCACCCTTAAATTCGTGATAACAATTTTGAGCACCAATTGATATTGGTAAATATTCAATTCGTGTATTTAGATAATTTATATAAACACTGGGTGGAAAAATACATACATCTAACTTGTCATGAAACTCGTTAGATTGTAAAATATTACTGAATTGATCAATTTCAGACTTACCCAAATTCATTTTCCAATTAGCAGCAATTAGCATTAAAGTCTCTTTAAGTTTTAAAATAAAACATTTATCTTTTATATTTGATAGTATAGTAAATTATAACTTAAAATTATACAATGATAGGCAAAATAATATGTTAAGATCACTTCGTAATCAAACTCAATCAATTTTTTTTAAAATTTTTTTAGGATTTTTAATTTGTGGCTTTGCTTTATGGGGTGTTGGTGATTTAACTGGGGGTGCTAATAACAAACCTGTTCTTTCAATTGAAAATAAAGAAATATCAACGGAAGAAGTTATTTACGAGCTAAATAAATTAAGATACTCCCTACCCCAACGACCATCTTTACAAGATACTTTAAAAAATGGGATGCTTCAAAACGTATTAAATAAATTCGAACAAGAAATACTTATTAATAAAGAAGCAGATTTTCTTAACTTACATGTTCCATTATCTGTTCAAACTAAAGCTGTTAGAAATGAGAGTGCTTTTAAAAATCCACTTGGAAAATTTTCAGAAAATAAATATTTTCAATCTCTTAATAACGCCGGTTTAACAGAAAAGAAATACCTTGAAATGATTCAAACAGAAGGAAACTTTAAACAAATTTCAATGCCTTTTCAGTTAAATCACACTTATGACAACAAAATTGTTAAAGCTATAATTGATTACCAAAACGAAGTAAGAGATATTGAATTTGAATTCATGAAATACTTAAATAAAAAAGATATTCAACAGCCTGAGATAAAAACTTTAGAAGAGTTTTTTAGAACCAATAAATCCTCCTATGTTTTCCCAAAGACAAGAGATATTAAATATATTGAAATAAAACCATCTGATTTTCACGATCAAGTAAAAATTACAAAAAAACAAATTGATGATAAATATGAAATCGATAAATCAAAATATATAACAGCAGAAAAAAGAGAAATTTATCAAATTACATCTCAAGAAAAAAATAAAGTTGATGAGCTTAGAAAATTAATAAATGACGGTACACCATTCCAAACTGCGGCGTCAAAGATATTTAATCTTTCCAAAGATGATATAAGTTTAGGCTTACTTACTAAAAAAGAGTTACCTGACATAAGTGCAGAACCTTTGTTTTCTGGTAAAAAAAATGATGTAATTGGACCTTTAAAAACTGAGTTTGGGTTCAATGTTTACAAGATTGTTAATATTATTCCTAAAACTGAAATAAAATATGAAGATATTATTAAAGACATTAAACTAAATCTGTTAAATGAATTATCTATTGAAATACTATATGAAAAACTTGATTTGATTGAAGATTTAATAGCCGAAGGTAATAATCTAGAAGAAATTACTAGATCTGATATATTTAAAAATAAAATATTTGTAAAACAACTCAATAAGGTTTCTGAGGATAGTTTTTTGCATTCATATACTAAAAACAAAACTTTTTTTAATAAAGGTGAAGACTTTTTAAAAAATATTTGGATGACTAAATTAAATGAAACAAGTGATATAATTGACTTAAAAAACGATACTTATGCATTAATTCAAGTAATAAGAGAAAACAGTAAAGAAATGTTAGCTTTTGAACAAGTAAGAGAAAAAATCTTAGATCAATGGACCTCAATTGAAGTTGTAAATCAAACCAAAGCGAAATTAAAAAAATTAATCTTATCAAAAAATGAAAATCTTAAGTCAAACAGCACCATTAAAAGAAATCAGAAAAGTTTAGACAACTTTTCTGACAACTCATTGATTTTTAATATTTTTGAAATAGACAATAAAGATATAAACTTTTTAAATACAGTTGATGGCGTTATAGCTGTTAAAGTTAAAAACCGAAAAGTTGATAATTATCAAAAAAATATTGAAATTAATAATAATCTAAACCTGTCTTTATCAAAGAGTTTTTTTAATGATTATTCTAATTACTTTATAAAAAACTTAGCAACCAAACATAAACTAGTAAGAAATTATAATGATTTAGAAAATTTCTTATTAAATACCGAAGTTCAGTGAAAGAGCTATAAATTTTTATTAAGTAAATTAGTTCCTTGTTTTAACAAATTTAATGCCTTATCGATCTCATCAGAAACACATTTTTCTTCATATGTTGTTTTGTTCTTATTTTGCTCAATAATATAGTTTACTGCACCTTTGATAGTAAACCCATCAACATACAGTAGTTTTTTAATAAACAATAAAAATTTGATGTCTGAAGAAGAATAAAACCTTCTACCACTAATATCTTTTTTAGGATTAAGTGAAAGAAATTTTTTTTCCCAGAATCTTAAAACATGGGAACGTACTCCAATTAAATCAGCTGTCTTTGATATAGTAAAATATGAGTTATCGTCAT
Organism: Alphaproteobacteria bacterium; assembly: GCA_016777705.1. Lineage (GTDB taxonomy): Bacteria > Pseudomonadota > Alphaproteobacteria > Puniceispirillales > Marisalimonadaceae > Marisalimonas. Next base: position 7,351 of record JADHQW010000001.1, read on the forward strand.
ACATAAAAAAACATCAATATTATTTAAATTTTGACCTTAAAACATTAGAAGAATAAAATGAAACCACATTTCTAGGCTTAATCGGAACATCAACACCTGTTTTAGGGTTTCTTCCCATCCTTAGGTTTTTATGCTTTACTTTGAAAGTACCAAAAGAAGAAATTTTAACATCATGTCCACTTTCAAGTTCTGTTAATATAAAATCAAATATATTTTCAATCATTTCAGAAGAATGATTTAAAGATATACCCACTTTATCACTGATTACTTCAATTAATTCATTTCTGGTTAAAGTTTTTTTCATTCTAACATATTAGTCTAAATTTTATAAGATAAAAGTATTTTTTTTATTTTTATGGTTTACCATATCTAACAACTGAAGCACCCCAGCTTAAACCTCCACCAATAGCCTGAAACCCAATAAGATTACCGTTTCTAACTTTATTGTTATTTATAGCATAATCTAGAGCCAATGGAATTGAAGCAGCTGAGGTGTTACCATGGTGCATTACTGTTGAAATTACTTTAACAGGATCAATTTTCAATCTATCAGCAACAGCTAACAAAATTCTTTGATTTGCCTGATGAGGAATCAACCAATCTATTTGTTTTATATTTTTATATGATAACTTTAAAGCTTCTTGAAATGACAGAGATAATTTTTCTACTGCGTGCTTGAATATTTCTTTCCCTGCCATTTCAATAAATCCAATTTTTTGATCTGTAGAAACTCCCCCATTAGTTTTTAAAAGATCGTAATAATCTCCGTCAGAGTGAATTACATTAGATAAAATTCCCCAATCATCAAGTTTATTATCAATATTTTCTTTGTTTTCTAAAATTACTGCGCCTGCTCCGTCACCAAATAATACAGCTGTAGATCTATCTTTCCAATCAAGAAGTTTAGACATTGAGTCTGCTCCAATAACAAGACAATTTTTATAGTTATTATCTTTCATCAATGACTTAGCTACGGATAGAGCAAAAACAAAACCTGCACAAACTGCTTGAATATCAAACGCAGCACCCTTAATATCTAATTTTTTTTGAACCATTGTTGCAGTTGAAGGAAATGTATTATCAGGTGTTGTTGTAGCCACAATTATTAGGTTTATATCATCTTTGTCTAAAGTAGAATTTTCGATAGCTTTTAAAGCAGCGTATAAGGCTAAATCAGAAGTGGTTTCATTCTTTGATACAAAATGTCTATTTTTAATACCAGATCTTTTAAATATCCATTCATCAGAAGTGTCAATAAATTCTGAAAGGGCATCATTTGAATACATATTATTGGGAAGGTAAGATCCTGAACTTGTTAAAAGTACCTTATTAGAAATCATTATTAATCCTAAAAAACAGTTTAAAAATTTAAATTTGATTTACTTATTTTATTTTTCAAATCTGAAATAAAATTATGTTGAACCATATCAACTGCCACCCCAATAGCATTAGCAAACCCAAAAGCGTCCGTTCCACCATGACTTTTGACGGCAACTCCATTTAATCCAAGAAATACTGCTCCATTATATTTTCTAGGGTCCATTTGCAACTTAAAGTTATTAATTGCTTTTTTAGCAAATAGATATCCAATCTTAGAGCTTAAAGAACTAGAAAATGCACCTTTTAAGTAAGATGTAACAAGTTGTGCTGTACCTTCTGCAGTTTTTAAAGAAATGTTTCCGCTAAAACCATCTGCAACAATTACATCAGAAAAACCTTTTGCTATTTTATCGCCCTCTATAAATCCTTTATAATTTATTTCATTGTTTAAAGAATATAAAACTCTGGATGCTTCTTTAATATAATCAAGACCTTTTTGTTCTTCCTCTCCTACATTGAGAAGAGATACACTAGGGTCTTTTACTCCCATCACGATCCTAGCAAATGCTTGTCCCATGAACGCAAACTGAACTAAATTTTTGTAATCACATTCAATATTTGCTCCTAAATCTAACATACAGCTTTCACCATTAATTGTTGGAAAACAAGCTGCAATAGCCGGCCTAATTATTCCATCAATTGGCCTTAAAATCAACTTAGACATAGCCATTAAAGCGCCAGTATTACCCGCTGAAACTATTGCATCAGCTTTTCCAGATTTTACTAACTGTATTGACATACCCATTGACGAATTCTTACCTTTTCGTAATGCAGTGCTTGGCTTATCAGATGAATTAATTACTTCATTAGTATGAATTACATTAGAAAAAGAAGACAGATTTAAAGCATGTGTAAGAGGATTTAATTTAGTTTGATCTCCAAAAAAAGAAAAAATCAAGTTAGGATAACGTAATTTAGCTTGTGCTGCACCGTTAATTATGATGTCTGGAGCATAATCACCACCCATAGCGTCCAAGGATATATGAATAGGCTTGGTCAAAAAAAACTCCATTAATTATTTTGAATTGTAAAAATGTTATAATTTATTAACAATTTCACTTAACTAATGCAAATTATTAACATTTAAAAATTAATAATACAAAATTTAACAATCAAATGTCAGGGAATTCTAGTTTATTTAAAGAAAAGTAATCTTCTTTTTTATTAGAAAATAAAAGATATACTTTTTTACAATAATTATTAAGAATATCTGGATAATTTAAATAATTATCAAGGTTTCGATATACGTTATTAGCTATGGATTTCTTCAAAGATTGAAAATCTTTGTTTTCCAAGCTCTCACAATAAACTTTTTGACGACCCATATATGATTGAACCATTTTTTTTATTTTGATATTAACACCTGCATCACCTGCACCCACTTCCCTTAAACTGAGGTCAAGGTCTAGAAAAATTTTATCAAATAACATTTGTGATAATAATTTGCCATTAGCACCAGATTGATTAAGAAAAAATATTACAATGATTGAAAACAAAACCAAAAGATCAAATCTACCATCTATAGTATCTGGAACAGATAATTTTGTATAAAAAGACTTATTACGTGAAATTAATACAACTTTTTCGTATATGCCATCAATTAAAGCTTGGTTTTCTGAGTTAGCATTGAGATAAGAGTTTAAAAACATTTATATATATTTAATGACGTGATATAAAAAACTATCTTCTATAACAAAATTAGGACCAAGTACATGTTTTATTTAAAATTTATTCTGATATTGGTAATATTTTTTAATGCATCATGTAGCCAAAAAATTCAAAAAACTGGATTATCAAGTGTTAAAATTAATGAAATTAAAATTGAAGAGGGAATAACTACAAAATCAAATTTAATAAAAAAATATGGACCTCCAGTTTTTGATAGTGTTTTCAATAAAAACACTGTTTACTATGTCTCTCACGTAACAGGTTATAAAAATTTAAGTGACCGAAAAACATTAAATTTAGTTGTTTTTGAAATTACATTTAATGATAAAAATATAGTAAACAAAATTAAAAAATATAACAAATTTGATTCCAAAAATGTTAAAATTTCTAAAAAGAACTCTCTAGAAAAAAATAATACTTCAATACAATTTTGGAAAGACATAATAAATAATTTAAGAAGAAGAAATGTCGAAGACTAAAAGTGTGAGTAAGATATCTTTTTAGGCAATTCGTTAAATCCTTTAAAATTTAAATATATTTTTTGAAATTTTTTGAAAACACCTATTTTTGTTATCTTTACATCGCACTGTTTAGAAAGATCCTCTAAACGTGATTCATTTTCCTTACAAGAAAATAATAATTCATAATCATCACCGCCATATAAAGCAGCATTTAAAAGTTCTTTTTTTTGTATAGATTTTAAAGTAGGTAATGGTAATTGATTAATATTTAGTTCTAATGATAAGTTGGAATTTATAGCTAAGTGAGTTGCGTCTTGTACAAGACCATCTGAAACATCTATCATAGATGTTGCAATGTCTCTTAATTCGATTCCTAGCTTAACACGAGGTTGAGGAAGTAAATATTTTTGTTTAGCTTGCCTAAGATCTTTAGAATTTGATGAATAGTTATCAAGACCTACTTTCGACAAGCCTAAATAACCAGTTACATATAAGAAATCATTGATCTTGGCTCCATTTCTTGATACTGCTTGATTAGATGGTATTTCGCCAAAAATAGTTATAGTAATATTTATATGCTTTAAAGAGGCCGTTAAGTCTCCTCCAATTAATTTTATGTTATAAGCTTCTTGATCTTCTTTTAAGCCTTTAGCAAATGCTGGTATAAAAATATTTGCTTTGTTTTTGGGAACACTTATAGATAAATTATAAAAAACAGGTTTAGCACCCATTGCGGCCATATCAGACAAATTTACTCTTAAACATTTTTTTGCTATATCTCTAGGATTTTCATTGCCAAAAAAATGAATACCTTCAGCTAAAGTATCTGTGCTTATTACAATATCGGTATTAAGTTTTGGTTTATATAAAGCAGCATCATTTATAAGGTTTTGAGCTTCTTTAGAAGTAAGCGGCTTAAAATATTTATTAATAAATTCAAATTCGTTCATTTTATATATTTTTCGTCAGCTTGACAAAGAAATTTTTTCTAATATTCCGTTAGCAAAATTTGTATTTCCACCAAAAGCTTCAATAATACTAATGTACTCATTAATAATAGTTACTTTATTAAATCGTTTTAAAAGGCATAATTCAAAAGCAGCTGATCTTAAAATAGATATCTCAGTTTTGCTTAGCCTTTCGAATGACCAATCTTTAGACAAGTTATCTGATATAATTTGATCAAGTTTTGGTAAGTTTTTTTCTACTCCTTTAATAATCAAATTAAATAAATCTCTGTCAAAACTTTTAATATTTAAACTCGATAGTACATGTATTAAATGGTTTTTTAAGTAATATTCAATAATTATGTCAATTTCATTTATTAAAAAAGAAGCCTCATATAGAACCTGTGTAGAACAAATCCTAGAAGCTGTTTTTTTTCTTATTGATAAATGTCTAATATTATTTAATGATTTTGTTTCAAGATTTGTCATAGATATCACTGTTTTTTATATCCATTAATGATAAACACGCTTCAGCGGCTCCTGCACCTTTATTTAATTTTTTGGGGTCTGACCTTTCTAATGCTTGCTTTTCATTTTCAACAGTTAAAATTCCATTACCTATAGGAATTGAAAATTTAATTGATAAATCACACAAAGCTCTTGCTGATTCATTTGAAACAATTTCAAAATGATAAGTTTCGCCTCTAATAACACATCCAAGAGCAATATAGCCATGAATAACAGGGTTATTTTTTGATTTTTCATATATTAATTTAATCGCTGGTGCAATTTCCAAAGCACCTGGAACATATAAGAGTTTATAATCAACAGATTTTGATTTTAGGACCTTTATTGCACCCTTTATTAAATTATCTGTAATCTGTTGATAATATGGAGAACATACTAAGAGTATATTTTTATTTACTGACATTGACTAATTAACCTAATTTTTTCCAGTTCTTAATAGTTAATCCAAAACCATCTAAACCTATTGCAGAAGTTGAGGAGTTGTATAATACTGTCATATTTTTTACACCAAGGTCTAATAAAATTTGAGCTCCTACTCCTATATCTCTTACATTCTGACTTTCTAGGGATGGTTTAGCAATTATTTGTGAAATTTTCTTAGAAAGAGATTCAGATGAAGAATCTCTTATTAATATAATTATACCATTTTTATTTTTAGCTATTGTATTCATAGCAAGAGATAATTCTGAGCCATTTCTTTTGCTAGATTGATCACCAAGTACATCAGAAAGCAAATCCAATGCATGAACTCTAACTAAAATAGTTTCTTTAGTATCAATAACACCTTTAACTAGAGCCATATGCTCTGAGTTATCAATTATGTTTTTAAAAACTATTATTCTCCAATCACCTCCAAATTTACTTTCTAAAATTGATTCAGATACTCTTGTAATAAACGTTTCATTTTTTCGTCTATATGAAATTAAATCTGATATAGAACCAATTTTAATATTGTGTTTTTTTGAAAATTTTATCAAATCTGGCAACCTTGCCATTTCACCATTATCATTCATTATTTCACAAATAACTCCAGATGGGTTTGAATTAGCAAGTTTGGCAATATCAACTACAGCCTCTGTGTGCCCTGCTCTTATTAGTGTACCTCCATCTTTTGCAATGAGTGGAAAAACATGCCCAGGAGTTGTTATATCGCCACTTAATGCATATTTATTTATTGCTGTTTTTATTGTCTGTGACCGGTCCGATGCAGAAATACCTGTTGTTACACCTTCTCTAGATTCAATCGAAACAGTAAATGCTGTTTCAAACCTGCCTTCATTCCTTCTTTCCATTAATGAAAGACCTAACTTTTCTGATTGAGACCTTGTTAAAGATAGGCAGATAAGACCTCTTCCATATTTAGCCATAAAGTTAATAGATTCTGGTGTGGCATATTCACCTAGTACACATAAATCACCTTCATTTTCTCTATTTTCATCATCAACTAAAATAAAAATTTTACCTTCAGAAGCGTCTTTTATGACTTCTTCGATGTTAGATAATGTCATTAAAACTCCAAAATTTTACTAAATTATATATTTTCACTTAATTTCATTAAGTCTATTTAAATATCTAGCTAAAACATCTATTTCTATATTTACACTTGTATTAACAACATAGTTTTTAAAATTAGTGTTTGACCACGTAAAAGGAATAATATTTACACTAAAAGTATTTAAATCAACTTCATTAACTGTCAATGAAACCCCATCAATAGTAACAGAACCTTTAGAAGCTATAAATTTCAAATGATCACTATCCATAAAAAAAGAAATTTTATAAGAGCCTTCAATTTGTTGTATTGATTGAATACTTGCCGTTGTGTCGACATGCCCATAAACAAAATGCCCACCTATCTCATCGCCCACTTTAAGTGATTTTTCAATATTAAGAATTGATCCAATTTTCCAATCAAGAAAATTAGTTTTTGACGCCGTCTCATTACTAATGTCAAAAAATAAAATATTATTAGATATTTTTTTTAATGTTAAGCATATTCCTGAACAACATATAGAAGCCCCAATTATTAACTTTTGCTCTTTGATAGAAAGATTTGAAGTATCATTATTTTTTAATTCAATAGATATCTCCCAATCGGCGGGATGGTCTATACTCTTTATTTCCCCAATGTGACTGATAATTCCTGTAAACATTCAATGACTTTCATTTGATAGTTTTCTGATTTCTAATACATCATTACCAAAAGTTCTTGTTGATAAAATTTTGTAATTATTGAGATTTTCCATTTCCAAAGAATTTAATTCATTTACAAATGGAATGCCATCGTTACCAATAATATGACCTGATCTAAATATAAGTAATTGGTCTATTAAATTCAATGACAATAAAATTGTATTCAGTTTAGAACCACATTCAATTAATAAATTGTTAATTCCTCTATTTGCTAAATCTTTGAAGATAATATTAAAATAATCTAAATTAGAAATGTTATCTTCTAATTTTATCTTTGATACAAATTCTTTTTCATCTAGATGTTTGTTCATGTTTGATACAGAAAAAAGAACTATATCTGAATAAGGTGATTCATTATATATTTTATGGTTTTTTGATACTTTTAAATATCTATCTAATATAACTCTTAATGGGCTCCTATATTCTAGTCCTTTTAATCTGCAATCCATTAAAGGATCGTCAGAAATAATTGTAGAACTAGAAGTCAAAATTGCATCATTTTGTGATCTAATAAAATGAACATATGCGCGACTTAGACCATTTGTTATCCATTTTGACCTATTATTTTTTAAAGCTATTTTTCCATCTAATGAACAAGCTACTTTAAGTGTAATATAAGGTTTTTTATATATTAACCTTGAAAAAAAACCATTATATAACGATATACTTTCATCTTTCATAAAATTCTCTATTACTTTTATATTATTATTTTTGAGAATTTTTATACCTTTGTTAAAAGTTCTTGAGTCCATATCAATACAACTAATATAAGCCTCAGTAATACCTGTTGTACAGATCAGTTCTGCACATGACAATCCATTTTTATTTTTGTGAGCACACGGCTCAAGGGTTAAATATATGGTTGAACCAACTAATTTTTTTTTGTTTTTAACATTATTTATTGCGTTTTCTTCAGCATGTGGTCGACCTCCTGGTGATGTTCTTCCAGAAGAAATTATATTTTCATTTTTGACTATTACGCAACCTACAGGTGGATTCATTCCCGTAGACCCTTTAGATCTTAATGCTTCAAGTATAGCATATTTCATCCATTTATTGTGATTCACAGTGACATATCATTCTAAATCAATTTAATCTTTAATTTCTTTTTCAACAAACTTACCAAAATCACTTGCTTCTCTAAAATTTCTGTAAACAGATGCATATCTAATATAAGCAACATTATCAATTTGAGCTAAAGCATTCATGACTAATTCTCCAATTAACTTTGAGTGAATATCATTATCACCTCTAGACTCAAGTTGTCTTACAATACCATTTATAGCCCTTTCAATTGCGTCATCATCAGTTTGACGTTTTCTTAGTGCCATTAATAAAGATTTGGATAACTTATCTCTATCAAATGGATTTTTTTTGCCATTTCTTTTAATTACAATCAAGTCTCTCAGTTGAATTCTTTCAAAGGTTGTAAACCTTGAACCACAGCTAGAACAGAGTCTTCTTCTTCTTATTGTAGCTCCATCTTCACTAGCTCTTGAATCCTTTACTTGAGTATCTTCTTCACCACAAAAAGGGCATCTCATTCTAATCTCCTAAATTAATAAATTGGAAATTTATCACACAAAATTTTGACTTTATCTGATATTATTTTTTCCTGTTCTGAATTAGAAATATTGTTATCAAAATGATCTAAAACGTCAGCAATAAAATTTCCAACCATCTTAAATTCATTTGTTTTAAAACCCCTTGTAGTAGCAGCTGCTGAACCAAATCTAATGCCTGAAGTAATAGTTGGTGGAAGTGGATCAAAAGGAACACCATTTTTATTACAAGTTAAACCAGAGTTTTCTAAAGCCACTTCAGCAGATGCTCCTGTTATATTTTTATCTTGTAAACTTAAAAGAACTATATGATTATCCGTCCCTCCAGAAACTATTTTATACCCTCTTTCAATTAAGGTGTTTGATAGACATTGAGCGTTAAGAACAATGTTTTTTGCATAAAGCTTAAATTCATCTGAAAGAGCTTCACCAAAACCAGCAGCTTTTCCTGCAATAACATGCATAAGTGGGCCACCTTGAAGTCCAGGAAATACAGCTGAATTAATTTTTTTCATTAAATCAGAATTGTTTGTTAAAATCATACCACCTCTTCCAGATCTAAGAGTTTTATGAGTTGTTGTAGTAACTATATCTGCAAATTCAATCGGATTAGGATGAGCACCACCCGCAACCAAACCAGAAAAATGAGCCATATCAACAAGCAAATACGCATTTATTTTATTAGCAATTTCTCTGAATTTTTGGAAATCTATTATTCTTGAATATGCGGATCCACCAGCAATTATTAATTTTGGTTTATATTCAATAGATAATCTTTCAATTTCATCAAAATCTATAAGAGAATCTTCTTTTCTTACACCATATTGAATGGAGTTAAACCATTTTCCAGATAAATTAGGTTTGGCACCATGAGTTAAATGGCCACCTGCTGCTAAACTCATACCAAGAATTGTGTCGCCTGGTTTTAAAATACCCAGAAAAACAGCTTGATTTGCTTGAGCACCTGAGTGTGGTTGAACATTAACAAAATTTGCATTAAATAATTTTTTTGCTCTATCAATTGCAAGTTGTTCAACTTCATCGACAAATTCACACCCACCATAATACCTTTTTCCTGGATAGCCTTCTGCATATTTATTTGTAAGAACAGATCCTTGAGCTTGTAATACAGACTTGGATACAATATTTTCAGATGCTATTAATTCAATTTGGTTTTGTTGTCTATAAAGTTCCTTATCTAACATTTCTGATAAACTGGCATCATAATTATTTATATCCTTGTTAAAAAAGCCTTCTTTATAAAACATTTTAAATTCCCTACTTGTATTTTCTGTTTAAATTTTTTTAACTCTTAATAAATGTCTTCCCTTTTCAAATTTAGTATTTAAAAATTCGAAAACAATCTCTTTTGATAATTCTTCTGTTAAAATTCTACCACCTAAAGCTAACACATTTGCATCATTATGTTTTCTGCTCTTTGAAGCCATTTCAACAGAAGTGCATAAAGCTGCTCTAACATGAGAAAATCTATTCGCTGCCATAGAAATTCCTATTCCAGTTCCACAAAACAACAACCCAAATGAATTATTATTATTTTCTATTTTACTTGCTAACAATTTAGCGTAATCGGGATAATCTACAGCATCTAGAGAAGAACAACCTAAATCCTCAATTTTTATCTTATTATTAATCAAGTATTTTTTTATAGTTTCTTTTAGAGAAAATCCACCATGATCAGAAGCTAAAAATATTATTTTATTCATATTAATAAAACCATGCCTAGAAAAGATTATATAAATTAACTACCTCAGAAAGTTAGAAAATTCAATTTCAAAATTAAAAATAAAGTTTAAGAGTAGCCGCAATTAAAAATTTTGAATGATAAGAAATAAATATTCAGTTTTAACTAACCAATATATTAAGTATGTTGGAAATAATGAAACTATAGTACAAAGTAAGACTTTAAGTTTTAAATGTGTCTTGGTTGGAGCTGAATTTGCGTTACCTAATTCTAAATTTCTAGAAACATTTATTCCTATTGGTAAAGACATGAAAAATACAATCATCCATACCATTAAGTATACTAAAAAAATTGATACTAAGCTCATTTAATCTCCTTAAACCCTAATTAAATGCACATTCATTGAAGGTCTTTTATGGAATAATGCCTTAAAATCTTTTCTAATATTTTTTTTGATATAATCACAAATTTCCTCATCAGAATCTTTGTTTTGAAAATTATCGTTATTAAAAATAGTTTCAATTTTTAAAGAACAGTCTAATAAAAAATCTTCTATATTATTTCTATCAGACACTCCTGTCTGTGTTATTTGTGGAGGTGAAATTATGTATCCATCCATATCAATTACAATTGAGATATGAACAAAGCCATTCCATAGTGTATGTCTTCTGGACACAAACCTATCATTATCAATAGGAACTACATCACCACCATCAAAAACATTTGTTATGAATTTTTTTGTATCTAAAACGGTCGGAGATAAACCATTTAATTTTATAATATCTCCATTTTTGGGTTTAATTACGTTAGGAACTTGACAATCATTAGCTAATTTAGCATGTGCTTCAATATGTTTTCTTGTGCCATGAACAGGTATTGAAATTTTAGGCTTTATAAAAGAATACATTTCTATTAGCTCATCTCGAGATGGATGACCAGATACATGGATATCTGCATCTTCATCTGTAATTAATTCTACGCCGTTATCAAGAAATCTATTCTGTACCTTTAATATAGCATTCTCGTTGCCAGGAATCTTTCTACTTGAAAAAATTATAGTATCCCCTTTTATTAAATTGACAAATTTGTCAGTATTTCTAGAGATTCTTGACAATGCTGAATTTGGTTCACCTTGAGAACCAGTAGCAATTACTAAAACGTTAGACCGAGAAATCACTTTAAAATCTTTTAAAGTCAAAAAATCTGGAACATGTTTTAAGTAACCAACCTCTTTAGCAGCGTCTATAGCTCTAAGTAAAGATCTGCCTATGACTAAAATTGAACGATCTGTCTTTAAAGCTATATCTAAAATCGATTTAACTCTACTAATATTTGAAGAAAAGCATGTAATAAGGACAGCGCCTTGTTTATCTTTAACTACTTTGTACAAACCTTCATAAGCAAAATCTTCGGAAGGCGTTTTTCCTTTAACTAAAGAATTGGTTGAATCACAAATCATTGCTAAAACACCATTATTCCCTAATGAACGATAAGTATCAAAATCAAAATTTTCATTTAAATTTTTTGCTTGTTCTAATTTCCAATCACCTGAATGAAAAATATTTCCTTCTTTAGTTGATATTAAAAATGATACTGGATCTGGAATTGAATGAGATGTTTGAATAGTGTTAATTATAAAATCACCTAGTTTTAGCTTTTTACCTATAGAAAGGACATTCAGAACTAGTTTTGTATTATTATTACTTTCTCTTAATTTTCTCTTAAGTAAAGCAATTGTAAAAGCAGTCCCCCATATGGGGCAATTAATTTTATCAGCAAAATAAGGTATTGCTCCTATATGGTCTTCATGACCATGAGTTAACAAAATACCTAAAAACTTATCACCTAAAGACTGAATAAAATCAAAATCAGGCAGTAACACATCAATACCTAAATCAGTTTCATCAGGAAATGATATTCCTAAATCAACTAAAATCCATTTATCTTGATAATGATACAAATTTGCATTCATTCCAATTTCCTCAGAGCCACCAACAGGTAGAAATAACAAATCTGAATTAACCCAACTCATTTAAAACCCTTTTATCTTATTTTTTTAAATTATTGAAATTATGTAAATATAAATTAACTAAGCCAATTAAGGTTAAATCTTCTTCAATATGATCAATACAACACAATGATTTTTTAAATAAATCACTCAAACCACCAGTTGCTACAACTTTATAGTTTTTGTATTCATCTAAAATTTTAATTTTATTTATAAGACCTTCAATCATCGATACATAACCCCAATAAATACCTGATTCCATTGCATTGACAGTATTTTTTCCAATAATTGACTTTTTATTAGACAAAGGTTTTAAGGCAACTCTAGGTAACCTAGCAGCAGCCAAGTACAAAGCTTCTAGTGATAAATTAACACCGGGAGCTATAATGCCGCCATTATAACTTCCATCAATTCCAACCAAATCAAAAGTTGTGGCAGTTCCAAAATCAATTACTATAGCTGGAGATAAATTAAGACATTTTATAGCAAATGAGTTAACCAAACGGTCAGCACCTGCTTCTTCAGGGTTATCAATGTTTACTTTTAAGCCTAACCCTAAAATATCATTATCAATTACCAATGGGTTAATTTTGAAATATTTTTTGATAAATATTTTAATGTTAAAAAGAGTTTCATTAACCACAGATGCAATACAAATTCCAGTAATATCATCAATTTTAACATCAGATAATGTTAACATTTGTGAAAGCCACGGATAATAACTGTCAGCTGTTCTCTTAGAGTTATTATGTATTCTCCAACAAGCTATTTTATTAATACTTTTATCATAAGAGTATAAAGCAAAAACAGTATTAGTATTACCACAATCAACAACTAAAATCATTACAAGACCAATCTAAACAAAAGTGAAATTCTCAACAGATAAATATTCTGTAATTTTTGAATTAGTTTTTACTTTAATACCACCACTGTCTCCTATACCTAAAAAAACACCATTTAAAAGATTGGATTTTGAGTTAACGTTTATAATTATGTTTTTATTTATGTTGAACATCTTTTTATTAATGTCTTCTTTAAAGAAGACAAAACCAAATTTTTCCCAAGAATAATAATTGTAAAATACTTTGTTCAATATTTTTAAGCCTATATTTTTAATATTAATGGAACCTTTTAAATGATCCTTTAACTTTGTAGTACCCCACTTTGTTTCAAGAATAGGAGTTTTTAAAATATTTAAACCTATACCAACTATTATAAAATTATCAGAAGACTCTAACAAAACACCAGAAATTTTCTTGTTGTCTACTAATACATCATTGGGCCACTTTAGATCAATTAAATTACTATTTACTCCTAAGTCAACTAATACTTGAACTATTGAAAAACCAACTATCACTGATAATTGATGCCACAAAGATTTATCACTTTTTGGCTTAATAATTGTTGATAAGAATAAATTTCCTTTTGAAGAAGTCCATTTGTTTTGATTTCTTCCTCTTCCTTCAGTTTGTGTATGAGCTAAATAAGAGGTTCCTTCAACTTCACCACTTAAAGCGGCATTGAAAGCAATATCATTAGTGCTAGTACAAACATTTAATATATTTAAGTTAATATTTAACAAAATAAATCCTGTAATTTAAAAAAAGATTTAACACATTTAAAAACGTAGAAAATATTTGTTATATAAAATAAATATTCTATAGTATTTTAGTTTATAATTATTCAATATAAATGGCATTATTAAATAATTTACAACAGCCAAAAACATTCCTAAAAGACTAAAAAACGTTAAAAAATATTTAACTTTATCAGACAAATTTAAAATGGAATTAGTAGAAAGATCAATATCATTATATATTAATGAATTCCATAAATGTTCTGCATTTATACCGTCAAACAAGTTTTTTGTTAACCAGCCAGCAAAAACTAAACATAAACCCAAACAAAAAAATATGAGTTTGTTTGTAGATGAGTTTTCATTGATTTTATTAAATTCATGAATATTACCCTTATTCTTTCCTAAAAATATCAATATTATATTTTTTAATAAAACATAAGAAATCAAAAAAGAAGCACTCATACCCATTAACATAGAAGGAACTAAAATAGCTTGCTCCGAAGAATACAAAGTTGAAATAATGACTTCATGAGAATAAAACCCTGAAAAAAAAGGAACCCCAGACGTCGAAAAAAATGCAATTAAGGTGAATAAAAACATAGAGGGCATTTTAAAGGCAAGACCACCCATTGCTTTAACATTAGAAACATTGTTCATCTTTGTCATAACATAGCCTAAACACAAATAAAGCATTGTTGTAGATAAAGAAAAGGTAATATAATAAAACATTGCAGCATGATATACTTTGATTGAAAAAATATAAAATATTATAGATGCTTGAGAAAAAGCTAAGTAAGAAATTACATATTTAATGTTTGATGTGTTAAATGATAAATAAATTAAAATGAAAATTAAACAAAGACTTAAAGGAATCATTGTATTTAAAAAATTAGGAGTAGAAAAAATTAAAGGAAAAAATCTAAATGTATAAAAGATAATTAATGGAAGTAATGCAGAACAAAAAATCAAGGTAAGTGTAGGTATATTTAAATTTTTAATGTCATATAGACAATTTGAGATAAAAAACTGTCTAAATCTTAATAAACATGAAAAAAATAAAAGGAACACAGCTAATTCAGCCTTATTTATAGTAATGCCCCAAAATAAAATATTATTGTTAACAAAGTTATTATTTTCAAAAATAATTTCAAAATAAATAGAATTATTTAGTTTATAAAGTAGATAGACACTAAAAAAAAACGCTAAATCAGAAATACGATTGTGTAAAAAAATTTTACTACTGTTTATATAAGTTTCGTCCGCATTTTTACGATTAACAAGAAGAAAAAAAGAAAATAAAATTATTTGCCACGCAATGAAAAATTGAATTAAGTTGTTTGAAGAAATTATAGTTAACATTCCAATTGTTAACAAAGAAACATTTCTTATTAACTTTAAATTTAAATACTGTTCTTTAAAAAAATTAATTGAGTATATAGTCACTAATGAAGACACAAATGTTACTATGCATACAAATGTTGACACATATATATCTAATCTTAATGACCATGCTACAAAATCTTTATTAAATTCAATCAAGGGATAAAAATATAATGGAATATCGTTGTTTAATTGAAATAATTTAATAAAAAGATAAACACTTAAACAAAAAGAAAAAATCATACAAAAACAATTTATAATAAATGCAATATTTAAGTGATTACTAGAAAATGGTAACAATGAAATAAACAAACTAAGTAAAGGAAATATAAAAATAAAAATTTCCATATGAGTTTATCTACTTAAAACTTTTATAAATAATTTTTAAAAGTAACAAAAATAAAATCCAAAACAACTAATATTTTATATTAACCATTATGCATATTGAAAGATAAAGTGAAACAAAAATAATTTATTAAAATTAATAAACTATCCACCAAAATCATCTAGCATGATGTCATCTTTATCAACCCCAAGATCCAATAACATATTAATAACAGATTGGTTCATCATAGGTGGACCACACATGTAATATTCACAATCCTCAGGAGCTGGGTGATCTTTTAAATATTGTTCAAAAAGTATATTATGGATAAATCCTTTGTGACCGGTCCATTTATCTTCAGGCATGGCGTCAGACAAACCAACATGCCAAGTAAAATTTTTATTTTCAGCTGCTAACTTATCAAAGTCTTCAACGTAAAACATTTCTTTCTTAGACCTTGCTCCATACCAAAATGAAACTTTACGATCTGTTTTAATTCTATTAAACTGATCGAAAAGATGACTTCTCATAGGAGCCATGCCTGCTCCACCACCTATAAAAACCATTTCTTTATCTGTGTCCCTAGCATAAAATTCACCAAAAGGACCTGAAATAACAACTTCATCACCTTTTTTTAAATTAAATATATAAGAGGACATTTTACCTGCTGGAATTCCTGTTGAACCTGGAGGAGGAGAAGCTATTCGAACATTCAACATAACTATACCTTTTTCAGCTGGACAATTAGCCATAGAATAAGCTCTTTCAACGGGTTCATCACTTTCAGCGTTAAAGTCCCAAATTTTAAACCTATCCCAATCTTCGTGATATTCTTTACCTACTTCGTAATCTTTATAAGATAAAGAATATTTAGGAGCTTCTATTTGTATATAACCACCTGCACGAAAATTCACATCTTCACCTTCAGGTAATTCAAGTATTAATTCTTTAATAAAAGTTGCAACGTTGTCATTACTTCGAACCTTACATCTCCATTTTTTAACGCCAAAAACTTCTTCAGGCACCTCAATTTCCATATCTTGTTTAACAGCAACCTGACAAGATAATCTGTCACCGCAAGATGCTTCCCTTTTATTAATATGACCTTGTTCGGTAGGAAGTATAGCCCCACCACCAGAATGAATTTTAACCCTACATTGAGCACATGTTCCACCACCACCACAAGCAGAAGGAACAAAAAGCTTTTCAGCAGCAAGTGTTTGTAAAAGTTTTCCTCCAGCTGGAACTGTTACGGTTTTTTCTCCATTTATAGTAATATTGACATCACCAGTTGAAACAAGCTTGCTTCTTGCAAAAACTATTACTGTAACAAGTGATAATACAATCATTGTAAAAAGAGTTATACCTAAAACAAAAGTGTCCATATTAAATATCCTTAAAGTTTAACGCCTGAAAAGCACATAAAAGCCATTGCCATAAGGCCAGCTGTAATAAATGTTATACCAAGCCCTTGAAGACCATCAGGTATATCGCTATATTTTAATTTTTCTCTTACACCAGCCATGGTAGCTATAGCTAAAGCCCATCCAAAACCAGAAGCAATCCCATACGTTGTAGCTTCAGAAAAATTATAATCTCTTTCAACCATGAATAAAGATCCTCCTAATATAGCACAATTAACTGTAATTAATGGTAAGAATATACCCAGTGCATTATATAATGGAGGAAAATACTTATCTAATACCATTTCCAAAATTTGAACTAAAGCAGCAATAACTCCGATATAAGATATTAATCCTAAAAATGTTAGATCTACATCAGGAAATCCTGCCCAAGCTAGAGCACCAGGCTTAAGTAGATATGTAAGTATTATGTTATTAGCTGGAACAGTAATTGTCTGAACAATAATTACAGACACACCCAAGCCAATGGCTGTGGATATTTTTTTTGAAACCGCAATAAATGTGCACATCCCGAGAAAAAAGGAAAGAGCAAGGTTTTCTACAAATATAGCTTTAACAGCTAATGAAATCAAAGCTTCCATCAATGGACCTCTAAAGTCTGAATCTTATATTCACGAGCTTCAACTTGAGATTTTTTCCATGACCTAACACCCCAGATTAAAAATCCAATAATAAAAAATGCTGAAGGAGGTAACAGTAATAGTCCATTTGGGACATACCATCCACCGTTACTTACAGGATCTAAAATTGTGACGCCAAATAAAGTACCAGAACCAAAAAGTTCTCTAACAACGCCTACACACATCAATAACAAACCGTAACCCAGACCGTTACCAACACCATCTATAAAAGAGTCAACTGGGGTATTTTTCATGGCAAAAGCTTCAGCTCTTCCCATAACAATACAGTTAGTAATGATTAAGCCAACAAAAACTGAAAGTGTTTTTGATATTTCGTACGCATATGCTTTAATTATCTGGTCAACAAGTATAACAAGAGATGCAATTATAACCATTTGAACAATTATTCTTATAGAATTTGGAATATAATTTCTTAACATTGATATAAAAAGAGAAGAAAATCCAGTAACGGCTATAACAGCCAAAGACATAACAAACGCAACATTTAAAGATGAAGTTACAGCTAATGCTGAACAAATACCTAACACTTGAAGTGTAATTGGATTATTGTCAACTAGAGGATCAATTAACAGTTGTTTTCTTGTCTGCGACATTATGCCTCTCCATTTTTTAAATTTTTAAGAAATTTTTTAAATCCAGACTGACCCATCCAAAATTTAACTAAATTATTAACCCCATTAGAAGTAAGTGTGGCACCTGCTAAAGCGTCAATATGATACTCTTTTTCTTTTGAAGTTTTGGCAACTTGAATCATTAAATCACCATTTTCGTTATTTAACTTCTTACCTTTCCATTGTGCTTTCCATTTTGGATTATCAACTTCTGCACCTAACCCAGGAGTTTCAGCATGCTGATAAAATTGCAAACCAAATATATCATTTAAGTTATTTTCTAAAGCTATAAAACCATAAAGGGTAGACCACAAACCATACCCATGAACTGGAAGTATGACTTTATCTAAAGAACCATCATTGTTTTTTAAAAGATAAATAGTTACAAAATTTGCCCTTCTCCCAATTGAAGCAGGGTCTTCTTTTAAAGCAATACTTAATAAAGGATCTTGAGAAGCTTTTTTATCATCAAAAACCAATGGATCGAACTTATTCGTAAATTTACCATTTTCTAAATCAACAATTAAAGGTTCAAATGATGAAAAAGTTTTTTTAATGTTGACCCCTTCATAATATTTGCCAGCAACTTGTAAAATATTTTTTTGTTTATCAAGAGCTTTATTCACTTCCTGTTTAGATTTTAAATTAACAGCTGCAAAAGAGACAACCATAGAACATATAAAACACAAAGTTGTAGCAACAATTATTGTTTTAGCCATACCATCAACTGGCATTTTTTTAAATTTTACAAATATATTATTTGAGTTAGACATTAAAAATGGACCTTCTTTTAATATTAGCCATTACAACAAAATGGTCTATTAAAGGTGCAAATATATTTCCAAATAAAATCGCTAGCATCATGCCCTCAGGAAATGCTGGGTTTAAAACTCTTATCATTACTACCATAAAACCAATTAATGCACCGTAAATGTAACGTCCTAAGTTTGTATGACTTCCAGAAACTGGTTCAGTAACCATGAACACTAAACCAAAAGCATAACTTCCTATAACTAGATGCCAGTACCATGGCATGCTAAACATTGGATTAGTATCTGAACCAATCCAATTCAAAAAAGATGAAAAAGCAACCATTCCAAACAAACATCCAACAACCATTCGATAATTAGCAATTTTAGTTAACAAAAGAAAACATAAGCCAATTGCACAGGCTAATGTAGATGTTTCTCCTAAAGATCCTTGAATAGTACCTAAAAAAGCATCTGTCCAAGTAATCCCATAATTACTTAAACTTTCATATCCCTCAGAGGCAGATAATCCTAAAGAAGTTGCGCCGGAAAAACCATCAACCGGTGTCCAAATTGAATCACCTGACATGTAAGCTGGATAAGCAAAATATAAAAATGCACGACCAGTTAATGCAGGGTTTAAAAAGTTTTTACCAGTACCACCAAAAACTTCTTTGGCAACAACAACTCCAAAAGCAATACCTAAAGCAACTTGCCAAAGTGGTGTAGAGGCAGGTAAAGTTAGTGCAAACAACATTGATGAGACAAGGAAACCTTCGTTAACCTCATGGCCTCTGATGGTTGCAAAAACTACTTCACAAATACCACCTGCTAACAATGTAGTAATATAAATGGGTAAAAAATATAACAAACCATGAAAAACGTTTGACACTATGCTCGTAGGATCTATTCCTAGTCCCGTTAATTGTAAGAGATATATCCTCCACCCTGCTATTTCATTAATATTTAATGTTGATAAAGCTGTATTTGTTTGAAAACCAGTATTGTACAAAGCCCACAAAACACACGGTATAGTAGAAATAACAACATAAGTCATTATTCTCTTCATATCGACAAAGCTACGAGCATGAGGAGCAACTTTAGTAACGGTGTTACTTGTGAAAAAAATTGTCTCTATCATTTCAAAAATTGGATAGTACTTTTGAAATTTACCACCTTTTTCAAAATGAGGCTCAATTGAGCTAAAATAACTTCGTAGTGACATCAATTAACCTTCTTTCTCTATTTTCTGCAGACTATCTCTCAAAGCAGAACCGTATTCATATTTTGCTGGGCAGGCAAATGTACACAAAGCTAAATCTTCTTCGTCTAATTCAAGAGCACCCAGTGATTGAGCCACATCTGTGTCCATTACTAAAAGAGCTCTTAACATTTGTGTAGGTAAAAAATCTTGTGGCATTAAAGTTTCAAATACACCTGTTGGAACCATTGCCCTTCTGCCACCATTCAAATTTGAAGTTAAATTAAATAATTTAAAAAAACCAAAAGCAGATAACAAAACAGGCATTACTGAAAATTTATTCGGCTGTGGCTTTATCCATCCAAAAAAATGTTTTTCTAAATCCTCTTTGATTATAGTAATTTGACGAGAATATTTACCTAAGTAAGCAAGCTCATTAGTAGCATGAAATCCAGAAAGAACAGAACCTGAAATAACTCTACAACCTTCAGCTTTATTATATTCGCCTTCTAAAATATCGTCTAACGATGCACCCAAAACTGTTTTAACTAATCGAGGCTTAATAGCATGTGGCCCAGCTATGGATACAACTCTATTAATATCAATAAAACCTGTTAAAAACAGTTTACCAATCGCAATAACATCCTGATAGCCAATTGACCAAACAGTTTTAGAAGCAGAGGGAGCGTCTAGAAAGTGCATATGTGTTCCTGCTAATCCAGCTGGATGAGGTCCTGCGAATTCATATGTATGATGATCGTTGACTTTGATCTGACTATCATTTTTTGTGCAAATAAATACATTACCTTTTGTTAACAAAGATATTTTTTTAACACCTTCATTAAAAGCTTTTAAATCTTGATCAATTATAAGTTCTGCATCTGGGCATAAAGGTTCAGTATCCATTGCAGTAATAAAAATAGATGAAGGCACACTATCGCCTGATGGGACCTTAGAGTAAGGCCTTGTTAAAAAAGAAGTCCATAAACCACTATCAAATAAACATTTTTTTACGAATTGTTCCTGAGATTTTTCATTAGAATGAGATTTAGTTATATCAATGCCTTTATCAGTTATACTTTCAACATCAATCACAACACTTAGAAGAACCCTTTTATCTCCCCTATTTATAACTTTTACAATACCTTTACATGGTGAAACATATGAAATTTCTGGGGAGTCTTTATGACAAAAAAGAGGAGTACCTCTTTTTACTTTATCACCCACACTAACAAGCATTTTAGGTTTTAAGCCTTTATAATCAGACCCTAGTACCGCGACAGTTTTTGGATTTTTCTCACCATGAATAACTTGATCTGGAATTCCTAAAACAGGAATGTTTAAACCTTTCTTTAAATTAAAAATATTCATTTAAAATAAAATTTATCCTTTGGAATTAAAAATTTTAATAGTTATTATGATTTAAATATATATTGGAGATATATATAATATATTTAAAAAAAAACAAGTGTATATATGCATTTTTTTATGTTTTTTCAAAAATATTCAAATGATGAATGTAAAGAATATTTTATATAAAAAATATAAGATTTTATTGTTATCATTAAAAAAATATATAAAAGTTTGATAAATTAAATTTTATTGTGAAATTAAAATGAAATACTTTAATTATTTTTACTTTTTAACAATTTCTATATTTTTGTTTTCTTGTTCAAATGAGCAAACTCAAAACGTTGAACTTAAAGGAAATGCAATGGGAACATTTTATTTCATTAAGTTGATTGATGTGCCTAAAAAAATAAAAGAAGAGAAATTGACACTAGAAATAAATAAAACTTTGCTTGAAATTAATAAGATTGTATCAAATTGGGATAACTTATCAGAAATAAGTGTTTTAAATAGTAATAAAACATTATTACCTATAAAAATTTCAAATAATTTATTAGACGTCTTTAAAACAGCAAACTTTATTCATATTAAGAGCAACGGATATTTTGATATTACACTTGATCCTATAATAGATCTATGGGGATTTGGTTACAAAAAAGATAAAATGAAAAAAAAACCTCCTCTTAAAGAAGATGTTTTAGAAACATTATTATTAGTTAACCAAAAAAAATATTTAGAAATTAATCAATCTAACAATGAGTTAGTAAAAAAAAATAAAGATGTTTCATTTAATTTGTCTGCAATTGGTAAAGGGTACGGAATTGATTTAATTGGTAAAAAATTAAGAAATTTAAAAATAAATAATTTTCTTATCAATATAGGCGGCGATATACTTACAAATGGTTACAATAGTAAGAAACAAGATTGGGTTATTGGAATAGAAAACCCTAATTTACAACAACAGTATATTAAAGAAATTGTAAATGTTACCAATAAGGGAGTGGCCACTTCTGGAGATTACAAAAATTTTTTTGATAATGATGGTAAAAAGTATTCACATATAATAAATCCTAAATCAGGTATGCCAATCAATCATTCAACAAAATCTGTAACAGTTATAGAAGAAAGTGCAATGCTTGCAGATGGTTGGGCAACTGCATTTTTAGCCATGGGGAGTACTCAAGGTTTAAAAATTGCTGAAAAAGAAAAAATAGCTGTAATATTTATCGACAAATCTGAAAAAAAATTAATTAAAGTAACAAGCAATGAATTCAAAAAGTTAAAATAAAAATTGATAGTATATTAATTATAAAGTATCTATTTAATATGGAAACTTTCTTTGTAACATTCTTATTACTTCTCGTAATAATAGCAATCATGTCACTTGGTGTTATGCTAATGGGAAAAAATATTAAAGGAAGCTGTGGAGGATTGAACGCAATTTCAGGTTCTGATAAGTGCTCTATTTGTAACAAAGATATTGACCCTAATAATCCTTTAGTTAATCAACTTAAGTGCAAAAATTTACAAACATAACTTAAGATGAAATTAATTTTTCATTGGCACTAAAACTATAATAAAAAAAGATATTGAAGATAACAAGCCAAAAACCCAAGACTTAAACAACCAAGAATTAGATACAACAGTATTTTTCATTTTCCAGTTTTCTCTAAACGCTTTTCCAAAAAAAATCATTAAAACAAGAAAAAACACACCCTCAAGGGAAGTGTATGAAATGTTAGAAAGCAACTTAAAAACCTCAAATTGTATATTTTATAGCTATTTTTGTTTATATTCAAACAAATATATTCCAACAAAAATTAAAGCAAGTGATATTAAATGATAAATTTTAAATACCTCACCTAAAAATACAACTGCTAACAAAGAACTAAATACTGGAACAAGATTGGTATATAAACCTGATCTAGCAGGACCTATTTTTTCTACACCTTTCATAAAGAAAATTTGGGCTAAAAATGAAGGAAAAATTATAATTACAGCTAAAATTATAATTCCTTTGTTACTAGGAGGAATAATATTACCAGATAAGGTTTCGTATAAAAGCCCTGGGATAGACCCTAAAAAAGCTACATAAGAAAAAAAAGTTAGTAATGTTAATGCCCCTATTTTTGGCTTTTTCCTCAACCCAACTGCGTACACTGCATATAATGTACATGCTAAAATCATAATAACATCACCCTTATTTAGCTTAAAACTTAGTAAGCTTTTAAAATCTCCTGCGCTTACAACTAATAAGACTGCAATAAAAGTGATTAAAACTCCGCAGAGATGTATTAATTTTATTTCTTCTTTCAGCCATATTCTTGCAATAATTATTATAAAGGCTGGCATTGTACCTTGAACAATACCTAAGTTAATGGCAATGGTGTCATGGGCAGCAATATAATACGATGAATTAAAACCAGTAAACCCAAATAAACCCATTATTATTAACCATTTAAGTTTTTTTCTTAAAGTAATACATGAATTTATTAATTCTTTTCTGCAAATAACAGTCAAAATGAGAGAAACAAAAAACCATCGAACACTTACAATTAACAAAGGTGAAACTTCACCAACAGCAGCTCTTCCTGCTATTGTATTAAAAGCCCAAAATAATGAAGTAAAGGTTAATAAAAAATGCGCATTATAAAAAATTTTCATTGAAAAGGTGTAGCCATAATGATTATTATAAATATTGTGTTGGATACATTAAACTGGTATCAAACTAAAGTAATCTTTTTTTAATATTAAATCCACCTACCTAGGAGTAAAAATGTCAGAAACACAATACCTTGCTGCAAAAACAATTGATGAAGCTGTAACTGCACACTCAAAAGCTAATGGCTCTGCTAGATTTCTGGCTGGAGGAACAGATTTGTTAGTTCAGATAAAAAGCGGTATTAAAAAACCTAAATTGGTTATTGATATAAAAAAAATTGTTGAACTTAATACTATTAAAGAAGTGAGTGACAATGAATTTGTAGTTGGCGCTTCTGTATCAGGTGCTAATTTAAATCGAAATAATAAATTCACTAAACTTTGGCCTGGCGTGATTGAGGCTTTTAGACTGATTGGCTCTGAACAAATTCAAGGAAGAGCTTCATTAGGCGGAAATCTCTGCAACGGATCACCTGCTGGTGACAGCGTTCCTGCTCTAATTGCTGCAGGTTGTATAGCCATAATAGCTGGACCAGATGGAAAAAAAGAAATACCTATTGAAAACTTCCATAAAGGGCCTGGTAAAACTGTATTAGAAAATGGTGAAATGCTTGTAAGCCTTAAATTTCCTAAACGTGAAATAAATTCCTCTGATGCTTACTTGAGGATGACGCCAAGAACTGAAATGGACATAGCGGTTGTTGGTTGTGGAGTAAATATTACATTGGAAAATAATGTTTGCACAGCTGCGAGAGTTTCACTTGGAGCAGTTGCCCCAACTCCACTTCTCATCAAAGACGCATCAGACATAATGATAGGAACAGATCTAAACTCAGATATACTTGATAAAGTTGCTAATCTTTGTATTAAAGCTTGCAATCCTATTAACGACAAAAGAGGTACCATAGATTACCGCACTAAAGTTGCAGGTGTTTTACTAAAAAGATCAGTGTTAATTGCTATAGATAGAATTAAAGGAAATTAAAAAATGTCTAAAATTCAAGTTTCAACAAATATAAATAATGAGTCAGTTGAGTATTTATGTGAACCACATGATACAATGTTAAATGTTCTACGAAACCAATTAGATCTAACAGGTTCTAAAGAAAGTTGTGGCTCCGGTGACTGTGGGTCGTGCAGTATCATCTTGGATGGAGAGCTTGTATGCTCATGCTTAATGCTTGCCGCGGAAGCCGAAGGCAGTAAATTAGAAACAATTGAAGGAATGTCTGAAGGTGGAAAACTTCATGCTCTACAGCAAAAGTTTTTAGAAAAGGCTGCTCTTCAATGCGGAATATGTACTCCAGGTTTTTTAATGGCTTCTAAGGCATTACTTGACCACAATCCAACACCTACTGAGACAGAAGTTAGATTTTGGTTGGCCGGCAACTTATGTAGATGCACAGGTTATGATAAAATTGTAAAAGCTGTACTTGAAGTAGCCGATGATATGAAGGAGAGCGCATAATGAACGAAATTAGTAATAAGTGGATTGGTAAAAACACAGTAAGACCAGATGGTGCAGAAAAAGTCACAGGACGTGCTCAATATTCATCTGACACTACTATGCCTGGAATGATATGGGGACATGTATTAAGAAGCCCTCACCCTCATGCAAAAATAATATCTATTAATACAAAAAAGGCTGAAGCTCTAGCAGGAGTCAAGTCAGTTATTACTTCTAAAGATATAGTAGACTTTCCATTAGACACACCCGTAATCCTTGGTATCCAAGATATGCGCTGGATGTGTAGAAATGTCATGGCAAGAGACAAAGTATTATTTCATGGTCACCCTCTAGCAGCTGTTGCAGCAACAACTGAAGCAATAGCTGAAAAAGCATGTGATTTAATTGAAGTCGAGTATGAAATTTTGCCTTGGGCCATAGATATTGAAGATGCCATCAAGGATGATGCTCCTATTCTTCATGATCACATCCAGTTTAATGGGAAACCATCAAATATCGCCGGAACTTTGGAACATAAAAAAGGTGACATAGAAGAAGGGTTTGCAAAAGCAGACGTAATTATTGAAAAACATTTTAAAACAGAAGCTGTTCATCAAGGTTACCTTGAGACACATTCATGTCTTGTAAGCGTTGCAGCTGATGGAAGAGCTACTATTTGGAGTTCAAGCCAAGGACAATTTATGGTTAGAGCTATGACGTCATTCTTAACAGGTATTCCGCAAAGTAATATTAGAGCTATTCCTGCTGAAATTGGAGGAGGATTTGGTGGTAAAACAATAGTATATCTGGAACCACTTGCAACGGTACTATCTCAAAAAACCGGTCGCCCTGTAAAGATTGTAATGAACAGAGAAGATACTATGAGAGCATCTGGGCCTACTTCGGGGTCAAAAAGCACAATTAAAATCGGCGCTACAAATGATGGAAAAATAGTAGCTGCTCAGGGTATTTATTATTTACAAGCCGGTGCTTTTCCTGGCTCTCCTATAAGAGGCGCTGCTGGTTGCTCTTTAGCTCCATACGACATTCCAAATGCCCATACATTTGGCTATGATGTTGTTTCAAATAGAAGTAAAGTAGCGGCTTACAGGGCTCCTGGAGCCCCTATTGGCGCTTATGGTGTTGAGTGTGTGCTAGATGAGATAGCAGAAGCATTAAAAATGTGCCCTCTTGAATTAAGAAAAATTAACGCTGCAAAAGAAGGCACAAAAGCTGTTCATGGACCTGTATTTCCTAAAATGGGTTATATAGAGACATTGGATGCTGCTATCAATCATCCACACTATAAAGCACCCCTAGGAAAGCATCAGGGTAGAGGTGTTGCGAGTGGTTTTTGGTTTAATGCAGGCGGTGAGTCAAGTGCACAACTTAATATAACTGAAGATGGAAATGTTGTTGTTACTACTGGTCATCCAGATATTGGTGGATCAAGAGCTTCAATTGCTAATATTACAGCAGAACTACTTGGCATACATCATGACAGAGTTTCAGTTCTTATTGGAGACACCGCTACCATTGGATACAGCAATTTAACAGGAGGCAGTAGAGTTTTATTTGCTTCTGCTATGGTAGTTACCGAATCTGCTCAGATAGTAATTAATCAATTAAAGCAAAGAGCAGCTAAAATTTGGGGTATTGACGAAGATGCTATTGAATGGGAAAATGGTGAAGCTCGTCCTGCAGGTGATAACGCAGGTAAATTTGCTCCTCTAACATTAGCAGAAATAGCTGACAAAGCAACTGCAACTGGAGGTCCCATAGGAGCTGGCTACCAAGTTAATACTGAGGGCGCTGAGGGTGGCTTTGCTACACATATTTGTGATGTAGAAGTGGATATGGATTTAGGTATAGTTAGAGTTAAAAGATACACATCAATTCAAGATGTAGGCAAAGCTATTCATCCTGACTATGTTGAAGGTCAACTTCAAGGTGGTTGCGCTCAAGGAATTGGTTGGGCTTTAAGTGAAGAGTATATTTATAATAAAGACGGACATTTAGATAATACAGGTTTTCTAGATTACAGAATGCCAGTGTGCTCTGATTTACCAATGTTAGATACCGTTATTATTGAAGTGCCTAACCCTAAACATCCACAAGGTGTTCGTGGAGTTGGTGAAGTGCCATTAGTACCTCCCTTAGCCGCTATATCTAATGCTGTTTATCAAGCTATAGGTAAAAGGTCTTATAGCTTACCTATGTCACCGCCAAAAGTATTGAAAATTATTGAAGGAAATTAAAGTGATTTATAATTTTATTATCTAATTTAATGTTAAAAGATAATAAAATTATAATTTTAGCTTATATATCAGCTCTCCTTGGAGTTTGTGGTCACGCTAGCTCTGAATTTTTTGTAAAATTATCTGGTATTTCTGGGGTTGAGGTATCTGTATGGAGATTTGGTTTAGGTGGACTTGCGCTTTTATTTTTATGTATATTTATACCTAATTCAAGGAACTTGATAGAACCTCTCAGAAAAAGTCCCTTCCCTATTATTTTACTTTCAATTTTTGGTATGGCATTTGGCCAATTTTTATTCCATTGGGCATTAGACTTTGCAACTGTTGTTCAAGTAGCAACAATGGTTACAATAATGCCAATTGGCGTTGTTTTTGTGGCTAGAATTGTTGAAAAAACCAGAATAACAACTCCAAAAATTATAAGTGGTATTGGAGCTTTTTTAGGATGTGTTTTTTTATTAACCGATGGATATTTAGAGCAATTAAGCGGTAATAAAAACAACTTAATTGGAATATATTTATCAATAGGATGTGCACTAATTGGTTCAATCTATCTTGTATTAGTTAAACCTTATGTCAATGAATATGGTCCTGTAAGAATGACAACATATACATTTGTTCTTGGCTTTTTTGCACTTTATCCTTCAATTGGATTGATTTGGGGTATTTGGGTTAACCCACTAGATTTGTTTGACAGACCAAGCCTTGAATACTTGTCAATTATAACTCTTGGTGTTTGGAATACTTGTATAGCTTTCATATTATGGTTATGGGGACTTTCTAAGATACCTGATGTAACTCGAGGTAATTATCTTTTTTTCTTAAAACCAGTAATTGCATTATGCTTAGCTTTTTTTATATTAGATGACAAGATAACTATTAATCAGTTAATTGCTATCTTTGTAATTACTAGCTTTGTTATTGTAGAAATTTTTTACACTCCAATTTCTAGAATAATAAAAATACATGTCAAATGAATTAAAAAATAAGGATTTAATGAATTGATTAATATTGGGCTTATTGGACTTGGGTCAATGGGATATAATTTAGCAAAAAACATTACCTCAAAAGGTTTTAAAATTTATGCTTATGAAAAAAATTTAAACATAATTGAGAAAATCAAACATGATAGAATTCAAAATTTATCTTTAGTTAAATCTTTGAAGCAACTTACATATGAAGTACCTAGTCCCAGAATAATTATGCTAAGTTTACCAGCTGATAAAATTGATGAATGCATAGATCAAATAATTGAATTCATGAAACCGGAAGATATTTTAGCTGATCTAGGTAACTCACTATATTTAAAGTCTATTGAAAGACATAATAGATTACTTGATAAAAATATAAGTTTTTTAGGAATTGGTGTTTCAGGGGGGCCTAGAGGAGCCAGAAATGGGCCTGCTATTATGGCAGGAGGAACAGAAAATGCGTGGATAAAAACTAGTCATATTTTTAATGCAATTTCAGCCAAAAATGGTGAGGAAAATGCGTGCTGTTATTTTGGGTCTGCAGGTTCTGGTCATTTTGTTAAATTAATACATAATGGTATTGAGTATGCATTAATGGAAGTTCTATCTGAAATAAGCTTTATTCTAAATAAAGGTTTTAATATAAGTTATGATGAGCAGACAAAAAAACTTAACGAAGTTTTAAAAACATCAAGCTCATCCTTTCTTTTAGAAATAACCTCTAAAGTGCTAAATGCAAAGAACGAAGATAATAAATATTTTATAGATGATGTAGATAATCATATTGGACAAAATGGAACTGGTGTTTGGACAATTAATGCAGCTTTAGAACTAGGCGTAAGTGTTCCATCTATATACGCAGCCTTATCTGCAAGGTCCAGCTCTCAATTTTTTAATTATGCTACAGAAAATAATTTATCAGATGAAGACCTTAAACATAGTTCAAAAGTAAATGATGTTAAATTAGATGAAATTATTTTCTTTAATTTTGCTTGCTCACTATTCCAAGGATTAGAAATTATAAAAGCATCTAATAAATTTGATTTTTTTAATTTTGATTTACAAGATGTATTTAAGGCTTGGGGTGCAGGTTGCATTTTACAAGGCGAATACCTTAAACTTATCTCACATCAATTTAATATTAATAAAAATTTAGATTATAAATTTTTATATAAATTAATTAATCAAAAATGCCCCAACATAGATCACATTAGAGATTTTTGTTCTTTAGCAATTAAAAAAGGAATCCCGTCGCCTGTATTATCCTCTAACTTAGCATATTATGACTTAGTTTTTTCTAATCACAAAATCGGCGAAACAATTCAATTACAAAGAAGTTATTTTGGTCTACATCCTTTAAAGCGCAAGAATAGTAGTGAAATTGTTAAACCATATTGGACTGAATTATGAAAAGAAAATATTTTACTTTTTTGATAATGGGTGTTGCTGGTTCAGGAAAGACTACAGTTGCAGAAAAATTATCAAAAAAATTAGATGCTTATTTTATTGAGGCTGACAATTTTCATAGTAAAGAAAATATCGCTAAAATGAGCACTGGCAAACCCTTAAACGACGCAGACCGGCATGACTGGCTTAAAAAAATTAAAGAAGAAATTTCTAAAAGAAAAAATTTACAGAATCTTGTTGTAGCATGTTCAGCTTTAAAAGAAAAATACAGGCTGATGCTGGGTGTCAAAAATTATCATTTAATTTATTTAAAAATTGATAAAGATACAGCTAAATTTAGAATTAATAATAGAAAAGATCATTTTATGCCAGACAGCCTTATTGATAGTCAGTTTTCAATTTTAGAAGAACCAGAAAACTGTATTATTTTTAAAAAGAATTTAAACCCAGATCAAATAGTAAATCAAATAATTAAAAAACAAGAATTTTTTTATTGAATTTAAATATGATAAATAAAAATTATATTAATTACAGTGATTTACCTGAAAATATTGAGTTCAAGGATGAATTCAAAGATATTTTTCATAAAATGGAATACTCTAAAGAAAATATGTTTATTACTGGTAAAGCTGGTTCTGGTAAAACTACTCTTTTGGAATATTTTCGAATTAACTCTTCAAAAAATTTTGTAATTTTAGCTTCAACTGGTATTTCTGCAATTAAAGCTAAAGGTAAAACCATCCATTCATTCTTCTTATTTCCACCAAGAATATTGATAAATGAAAAGATACAAAAATTAAGAGGAAAAGTAATTAATAATGTTGAAACAATACTTATAGATGAATGCTCAATGATCAGGTCTGATGTTCTTGACGGCATAGATCAATCCTTAAGATTTAATAGAAATAATGAACAGCCATTTGGTGGAGTTCAAATCATTCTATTGGGAGATATTCATCAACTGCCTCCAGTAGTAAGAGAAAATGAGCAAGAAATTTTTGATAATTTTTACCCTTTTGGCCATTACTTTTTTCATTCTAATTGTTACCAAATCAGTAATATTAAAAAATATGAGTTAAAAAAGGTTTTTAGACAAAAAGATATACAGTTTTTAGATGTTTTAAATAAGATACGAATAGGTAATGTAAATGAACATGATCTTTCAATACTTAATAATAGAGTAATTAACAATAATTCTAATATTCCTTTAGAAACAATTATTTTATCTCCAACTAATAGAAAAGTTGATGGAATTAACAGACATAATCTTGAAAATATTAATCAAGAAACTTTTTCTTACTCGTCATCTGAAACAGGAGACTTCAAAGAGAAACCCGCAGACGTGACGCTCCAATTAAAAGTTGGCGCTCAAGTCATGTTAATTAAAAATGATACTAAATCACCTAAAAGATGGGTGAATGGTTCCATTGGAGTGGTAACTGAATTAAGCAAAGATAGTATCCACTTAAAAATTAAAAATAAAACACATAAAATAATTCAAGATACCTGGGAAAAATTTAATTATCTTATTAAAGACGATAAGGTTGTTCACGAGGTAACAGCCACTTTTACACAGTATCCTATTAAGTTAGCTTGGGCTGTAACTATACATAAAAGTCAAGGGCAAACATTTGAAAACGTAATTCTAGATTTAGATACTGGTTCATTTGCTCATGGCCAGACTTATGTAGCACTTAGCAGAGTAGTTTCTTTAGAAGGGTTATTTTTAACTAGAGAAATAAGAATGTCTGATATAATTTTTAACAAAAATGTACAAGATTATCTTGCTTAATTATTAAAGTTTTTAATACGTTCTCTCCAAGCAATTAACATACCTGATACAGCTATAAAACTTATGCCAATTATATTTAGGTATGTTGGCCAAATATCAAATAATAATTTACCCCAAATTGCAGCAAATATTAAATATGAGTAATCAATTGGTGCTAACCAGCTGCTTTCTGCTGTTTGATATGCTTTTGCTAATAAAATATTGCCTATTACATTTAAAAAAGAGCAGGAAATAGAAAAAAATAAAATAATTAAAGTTAATTTTGGCCAACCAATAAAAACAAAAGGCGCCTGCACTCTTAAGAATTCGCTATGATATAAAAACTCAAAAATAATTATTCCCAAACATGCTGATATAAAAAACATAACACCAACAGCTAAAGTAAGTGATATAACTGTCTCTTTTCTACAATACTTTCTAATTAAAACAATATTACAAGCGAAAAAAAAGCCCGCCATAATTGGGAGCAATTGTAAAATTATAAAATGTTCAGACCACGGTTCTAAGATTAAAAATGCTCCCAAACACCCTAAAATTAAAGCAGAAATTCTCCAGAATTTAATTGTTTCCTTTAAAACTATTACAGCTAAAATAGATACAAATATAGGGTAAGTATAAAGTCCTGCAGCCATTTGCGGCAAACTTAAGCTAGGCGATGCAGAAAAAAAACAGAACATACAAGAAGTCATCATAAATGCTCTAAAATAAACAGGTTTCCAATTTATAGGAAATAATGAGTGCAACCCAATTGTAAGTTTTGCAATCAATAAGAGTAAAACAATGTTACTAATGGATCTTATAAATTGAAACTGCCAAAAACTTGTATCAGTAGCCATATATTTAATTAGACCATCTTGAAGAGACAATATTATAACCCCAAAAACAATCATGCAAAGAGCTGCAATTGGATTGTCATCTACCTGGGATGTTAAAAAATCAAATTTCAATTTATTTAACCATTAAAAAAAAGATTTTTTATATAATTTGTCCAATTGCTCTGCATAGTTAGCAGAAACTATACGTCTTTTAATTTTTAATGTTGGGGTCAATTGATTATTCTCAATGTTAAAACTTTTATCAGTTAATAAAAATTTTCTTATTTTTTTACTTTGAGATAATTGTTTATTTACCTTATTAACTATAGCTTGAAATATTGAATAATCTTTAACTATGTTTTTAGAAACGTCATTAATTAAATTCTCATTTGGAAATATAATAGCTGTCAAAAATGGTCTATTATGTCCATAAACCATAACTTGCTCAATTTCATCGTAGGCTAACAATAAGTTTTCAATAGGAACTGGTGCTATATTATCTCCTCCTGAACTCACAATCATTTCATTAATTCTGCCAGTGATTTTAATATAATTATCTTTATCTAATTCTCCTAAATCACCAGTGTGTAGCCAACCATTAACAATTACTTTATTAGTACTCTTTTGGTCTTTCCAATAACCTTTCATCACTGAATTACCTTTCACAAGTATTTCTTTTTGCTCTGAAATTTTAACTTCAAGACCTTTAATAACAGGCCCAACAGTATCTATTTTTATTGAATTCATAGGGTTACATGAAATTAAAGGAGAACATTCAGTTTGACCATAACCTTGAAGAATATTAATCCCTAAGGATTGAAAAAACAAACCTACTTGATTGTTAAGAGCAGCTCCTCCTGAAATGAAAGCCTGTAATTGACCTCCAAATTTTTTCTTGATTTTTTTTCTAATTATTAAATCTAATAAATTATTAGTTATTTTTTCAAAAAAAGTAAGTTTAGAGCATTGAAAGTCTTTAGTGCCTAATTCTATAGTTTTAAAAAATAGCTTTTGGGCTAATTTATTTTGGGTTAACAATTGATTGTTAATCTTTTTAAAAAGAACCTCATACAACCTTGGAACAGCTATCATTAATGTTGGCCTTACAGACTGCAAATCATTAACAATTTTATCTCTGTTATCATTAAAGTAAATTTCTGCACCTATATAAACAGGTAATAAAAAACCGGCCGTATGCTCATAAGCATGCGATAGAGGAATAATTGACAAAAAACGATGTTCTTTAATATCAATATCTTTCACCAATTCATACGCACCTAATAAATTTGAAATAGTTGATTTATTAGTCAACATTACAGCTTTTGGGTTACTGCTTGTACCAGAGGTATATATTAAAGAAACTACATCATCTTGATTAATCTTATTCACAAAAGTTTCTAAGAATTTATCATGTAAATTGCTTTTATTACCCATTTCAAGTAATTGATTGTAATTGTAAAGTTGAGGATTTTGTTTCAAATCATCTTTTGAGTTATCATCTATATTAATAACATACTTAATTTTTTTCAATTTTGGTAAAATTTTTAAAATAACTGGAAGCAACGTTGAATTAACAAATACAAATGATGAATCTGAATGTGATAAAAGATAAAATATTTCTTCTTCATTACTTGTTATGTAACCAGGAACAGTTATTGCACCTAAAGACATAATAGATAAATCAACAATGCACCATTTATAACTATTTTCAGCTATTAATGTAATTTTATCACTTTTCTTAACCCCAATTTCATGAAGTCCCAAAGCTATATTTTGAACGAACTCACTACTTTTGTTCCAAGATATTGACTTCCAACTCATACCATCTTTGAAACCGAAGAGTGTTTTATTTTGATAAATTGAAGTATTTTTAAAAAACAAAGACGGTAATGTATTCATAGGACAACCATAATAATTGTAATGTTTTATTAATCATATTTAATATAGAAAAAGCAATATTTATGTATTAAAACATTTAATTTTATGAATAATATCAGAATTTAATTGATAAGCATAATTAGAAAGGTGATTGAATTATTTTTAGAATAGTTTTTTTTTTAATAATTTCTTTTTTCATTATTACAATGTCATTAAATTTAATATTTAAAGAGAAAATAAGCATGAAAAGCAATTTTAACAAAGATTCTTTAGGCATTGATCTTGATAAATATCTAAAAAATAATGAAAAAAATATTCCTAACATAAAACAAGGCGTTGAAAAAAGAATAATTTGGTCTGGAAAAAAAAATAAAAAAACACCAATTTCTATTATTTATATTCATGGTTTCTCAGCCAGCTCAGAAGAAGCCAGACCTTTACCAGATATGTTGGCTAATGAACTGAAATCAAACATCTTTTACACAAGGTTAACTGGTCATGGAAGGGATAAGGATGCGATGGGCAAGTCTTCTATTAAAGAATGGGTAAAAGATTTGCATGAAGCAATCGAGATTGGAACCAGAATTGGTAATCAAATTATCATCATGTCTACATCAACTGGTGGCACACTAAGTTCTATTGCAGCCATTGAATCTACATTATCAAAAAACATATTAGGCTTTATTTTTGTTTCACCTAACTTTGGAATAAATCATAAATTAGCAAGTTTAATTACATGGCCGTTATCTGAATATTGGTTAAGCTTAATAATTGGTAAAACTACTGAATCAAAAGCAAGAAATGATTTAAACGCAAAGTATTGGACATTAGCCTACCCTACTGATGCTTTAATCCCTATGGCAAAGTTAGTAAAAAAAATAAAAAAACAAGATTTTACTAAAGTAAAAATTCCAGCTTTATTTTATTTTTCATTAGATGATAAAGTAGTTAAAGCGGATGAAACACAAAAATTTATTCAAAAATGGGG